>JAFSWK010000051.1 GCA_017444505.1 Rhodocyclaceae bacterium
ATCTGTTGCACGGGCATGGTGGGCACGGCCTGCCGCAGCGCCTGCGCCAGTTCCAGCCCGATGACCTGCCGCACTGCCGCATCCGTGGGCGGCGGCAAATTCAGGTCACGACAGGCTTTCTGGATGGCGACGACAATCGCGCCCGCCGAATCCATCAAGGTGCCGTCCCAGTCGAAAACAATCAGGTCAAAGGCTGCGTGGTTTTGCATGGCGTTATGGGTAGTTGTGAATTTGGGCAAGGCTAGGCGCGGGCACGGTCGCGTTCGCGCAGTTCGCGTTCCGCCAGCCAGTGCTCGCGGCCATAGACGTAGTCCGGCCACAGTTCGCGCACGGTGGTTTCCCGTTTCATGAGGCGGCGGGCGAGATCGACCAGCGCATGGACATCGTCCATCGTGATGACTTCCACCGGCGCGACAAGTTCCAGCATGTGCGCCGTTGCGGAAAGCTCAATGCGGGCGCTGGGGCGCACGGTGTAGTCGATGCCATCGCGCTCGGCGGCATCTTGCTGCTCACAAAAAGTCTGTACGCGCCGCTGACGTGCCTCGTCCGCTTCAGCCAGCCTGTAACTCACCACTTTTTTGCGCGAACGCCCCACTCTCTTGTAGCTCGGAATCTTGTTCGCCCACTGGCACTGGCTCCGCTGGTCGTCCGAAAGCGCCTGCCAGTACTGTTCAAACACCTGCCGCTCAATTTCGTCCAGATACGCCCTTCTGGGGTGCACGTAAAAGACCCAGACGCGGCGATTGTTGAGCACAAACTGAATATCCGCCCAGGTGGACAAGGAACGGTATGGCGGCGCATAGACGTGGGGAACGTAATAGCCACGCGGGCTGTTGCCGTGCCACGGCTCGTGGCGGTGGTGTTGCTTCATTTTGCGGCGAAGCATCTCAAAGCGTTTGTTTTTCATGAATGTTCCTCTTTCTGGATTGTTCGGTGCGGACGTGGGCGGCGCAGGCTTCGTCCGGCGCGCCCAGTTGTGCCACAAACGCCTGCAACGCTGGCGGCAGCGGTGCGGCAAGCCGCAGCATCTCGCCGCTGGCCGGGTGCGGCAGGGCAAGCTGCGCGGCGTGCAGGAACATGCGCTTCAAGCCCTGTTTTTCCAGCGCCTTGTTGAGCGCAAAATCGCCATATTTCTCGTCACCCAGCAGCGGAAAACCCTGGCTGGCAAGGTGCACGCGAATCTGGTGCGTGCGTCCGGTTTTCAGTTCCACTTCCAGCAGCGAATAGTCCGCCCAGCATTGCAGGCGGCGCACGATGCTGTGCGCGGGTTTGCCTTGATTGCTCACCCGCACGCGCCGCTCGCCATCGGGCAGCAGGTATTTTTCCAGCGGCAGCCGGATGTGTTCGCGCGCATTGGGATAACGCCCCTTGACCAGCGCAAGATAGCGTTTTTCCACGCGCCCTTCGCGCAGCATGTCGTGCAAGGTGCGCAAGGCGCTGCGTTTGCGGGCGACGATGAGCAGACCGGAGGTTTCGCGGTCCAGCCGGTGCGCCAGTTCCAGAAAACGCTCGTCCGGACGCTGGCGGCGCAGTTGTTCGATGACGCCAAAGGCCACGCCGCTGCCGCCGTGCACGGCAAGTCCGGCGGGTTTGTCGAGCACCAGCAGCGCGGCGTCTTCATGCACCAGCGGCAGCGGCGCACCGGTCGGCACAAAGGTTTGCGGCGCGCTGGCCGTGCGCAGCGGCGGAATGCGCACCTTGTCGCCCGCCTGCACGCGCGCGCCCGCTTGCGTGCGACCACCGTTCAGGCGCACTTCACCGCTGCGGATGATGCGGTACACATGGCTTTTGGGCACGCCTTTGAGGTTGCGCAACAACCAGTTATCCAGCCGCATTCCTTCCAGCGCCTCGTCGACCATCAGGATGCGGACAGCGGCGGAAACATCAGAGTTTTTGCTTTGGCGGGTATTCATGAATATACTTCGCGTCCGTCCGGGCGGTTCCGTTCCGAGCCTCGTCTGCCAGAAGGCAGCGAACGCGGGGAATCGCAGCCCATTTTGCGCGCTCCCGCCCAGACAACCATTACAAAGCCCTGCGGCTTCGCGTCTCCCGCCCCAAAAGGGGCGATGGTAACGCAAGGCGGTGCCGATGCGCCGCGCAGGTCGCAGTGCTTTCAGATTCACCTTACTTTTGTTCAACGTATTTTTGACGCGCGAATCTTTCGCGCTGGCAGGAAGTTTCTGCGATACGCCGCCCCCGCGCGCGCCCACTGGTGCCGACAGCATGGCAGCGTCTCGCAAACCCGCAAACCGCTTTTCGTTCACGTGCATACCGAATTTGCATCACCTCAAATCCGTACCGCATTGCTGACATTTTCTCCGCCCGCAACGGGGGGAGAGCGGCACACGTCCTGCCTGCGCACGATTTGCGCGCGGGAGTCCGAACCACATGAAACGTATGCTGTTCAACGCCACGCAACAGGAAGAACTGCGCGTGGCCATTGTCGATGGGCAAAAGCTCATTGACCTCGACATCGAATCGTCCGCCAAGGAAGAACGCAAAAGCAACATCTACAAAGCCGTCATCACCCGCATCGAGCCGAGCCTCGAAGCGGTGTTTGTCGATTACGGCTCCGAGCGCCACGGCTTTCTGCCCTTCAAGGAAATCGCCCAATCCTATTTTGAGCAAAACGGCGGGCGCGGGCGCAACGGCGAAAACCTGCAAATTGGTCAGGAACTGGTCGTACAGGTAGAAAAAGACGAACGCGGCAACAAAGGCGCCGCACTCACCACCTACATTTCGCTGGCCGGTCGCTATCTCGTCCTGATGCCCAACAACCCGCGCGGCGGTGGTGTCTCGCGCCGCGTGGAAGGCGAAGAGCGCAACGAACTGCGCGAAATCATGGACCAGCTCACCGTGCCCGGCGGCATGAGCCTGATTGCCCGCACCGCCGCCATTGGCCGCAGCGTGGAAGAGCTGCAATGGGATTTGGACTACCTGCTGCAACTGTGGCAAGCCATTGAAGGTGCTGCCGCGCAGCAGGCGGGTGCCTTCCTCATCTATCAGGAAAGCAGCCTCGTCATCCGCGCCATCCGCGACTATTTCCAGCCGGACATTGGCGAAATCCTCATTGATACCGAAGACATCTTCGAGCAAGCCCGTCAGTTCATGGAACACGTCATGCCGGGCAACATCACCCGCGTCAAGCGTTATCACGACGACGTACCGCTGTTTTCCCGCTTCCAGATTGAGCACCAGATTGAATCGGCCTACGCCCGTCAGGTGAACCTGCCCAGCGGCGGCGCGATTGTCATCGACCACACCGAAGCACTGGTCTCTGTCGACGTCAACTCCGGGCGCGCCACCAAAGGCTCGGACATTGAAGAGACCGCGCTGCGCACCAACTGCGAAGCCGCCGACGAAATCGCCCGCCAGCTTCGTCTGCGCGACCTGGGCGGCCTGATTGTCATCGACTTCATCGACATGGAATCGTCCAAAAACCAGAAAGAAGTCGAAAACCGCCTGCGCGAAGCCCTGCGTTACGACCGCGCCCGCGTGCAAACCGCCCGCATCAGCCGCTTCGGTCTGCTGGAACTCTCCCGCCAGCGGCTGCGTCCGGCGCTGGCCGAGACCAGCTACATCCCCTGCCCGCGATGCAGCGGCACGGGTCACATCCGCTCCATCGAATCGTCCGCCCTGCACATCCTGCGGCTGATTGAAGACGAAGCGATGAAAGAAAACACCGGCGGCGTGCATGTGCAAGTGCCCGTCGATGTCGGCACCTTCCTGCTCAACGAAAAGCGCACCGACATTGCCCGCATTGAACTGCGGCACAAAATCCACCTCATCATCGTCCCCAACCGTCATCTGGAAACGCCGCAATACGAAATTTTGCGTCTGCGTCACGACCAGCTCAACGCCGACGACATCGCCCTGGCCAGCTACCAGATGGTCACCCCGCCCGAAGCCGAAGACCTGCGCCTGAGTGGCGAAAAGAACGAACCGAAGCCCGCGCGCCCGGAAGCCGCCGTCAAAGGCATCCAGCGCGACGTCCCGCCGCCGGCCAAGGCGGCCAGCGCCGCCGACGACACCGCCAATGCCGACGGCCTGTTCAAGCGCATTTTCACCTGGCTCACCGGCAGCCACGCCCAGCCCGCCGAACCTGCGGACAGCGCTGCCGCCAAACCCCGCAAGCGCACAAGCCGCGCCAGCGCGCAAGGCGAACAGAGCGAAACCCGCAACGGCAACCGCCGCCGCAGCAACCGCGAAGGCAAAGACAAAGCCGGTGACGAAGGCCAAAGCGCCCGCGAAGGCAACCGCCGCACGCGCGGCAACGCCCGCGCGCGTGACGCAGAAAAAGCGCCGGAAGGCAACAACCGCCGCGCCGCCAAACAAGCCGCGGACGAAGCCACCAGCGAAGCGCCGCGCAGCCGCAGCCGC
>JAFSWK010000052.1 GCA_017444505.1 Rhodocyclaceae bacterium
GCCGTGGGCTGGCGTAGCGTAGTCATCAGCCGCCCCGCGCGGCTGCGGCGCGAACACGCTTCGCTGTGCATCGAGCAGCAGCAGACCGCGCGCATCCCGTTTGAAGACATCGCCGTCATCGTCCTCGATAACCGCGAAATCGCCCTCACCCACCCCGTGCTCGCCGCCTGCGCCGAATACGGCATCGCCCTCTACAGCACGGGCGACAACCATCTGCCCAACGGCGTGCTGCTGCCCTTTCTTCCGCACAGCCGCGGCACGCGCATGTTGCGCCAGCAACTCGCGCTGGGCAAGCCCGCCACCAAGCGCGCGCACGCCCGCATTGTGCAGGCCAAAATCCACAATCAGGCGCGCTGCATGGCGCTGCTGGAACACCCCGAAGCAACCCATCTGGAAAGCCTCGCCCGGCGCGTGCGTTCGGGCGACGGTGGCAATCTGGAAGCACAGGCCAGTGCCTGGTATTTCCCGCGCATTTTCGGCAAAGGATTCACGCGCACGCAGGAAAGCTGGACGAACGCCGCCCTCAACTACGGTTACACCGTCTTGCGCGGTGCCTGCGCCCGCGCCTTGGTGCAACACGGCATGTTGCCCGCGCTCGGCCTGTTTCACGCCAGCGAACAAAACGCCTTCAACCTTGCCGACGACCTCATGGAACCTTTCCGCCCTGTGGTTGACCTGCACGTCGCCCGGCAATGCCAAAGCAGCAGCGAACGCGGCACGCTCTGCCCTGCCGACAAAGCCGCGCTTGTTGCGCTGCTAAACGTAGACGTGGCCATGCCGCGCGGCAACATGAACGTACTTGCCGCCATTGAACAAGCCGCCGAATCGCTGGCGCGCCTGTTTGCCGAAGGCAGCGAACAACTGCTGGAACTGCCCGAACTCACCGGCCTGCAACAACACCAGTTTGAAATGTAACAACGTCCCCTCATGAGCCAACAAACGAGGCGATACATGCGAATGCTGGTATTTTTTGACCTGCCCGTCGTCAGCCGGGCGGAAAAACGTGCCTACGTCCTCTTTCGCCGCTTTCTGCTGGACGACGGATATGACATGATTCAGTATTCCGTCTACGGGCGCATCCTCAACGGCCACGACGCCGTGCAAAAGCACATGCAGCGCCTGCTGGCCAACCTGCCGCCCGCAGGCTCGGTGCGCGTGCTCACCGTCACCGAAAAACAGTTCGCCGGCATGAAACTGCTGGTCGGCGCGCCCAGTTTTCAGGAAAAAACCATCCATGCCGCCCAACTGGCTCTGTTCTAGAACGCTTTTTGCACAAGAAAAACCCGCGCAACATCAAGCGTGGCGCGGGTTTTGGGCGAGTCGATTATAGCTATCCGGGGTGAGAATGGGAGCTACAACATTTTTGCGGCAGGCGGTTTCGCGGGCGCCATTATAGCTATCCGGGGTGAGAATGGGAGCTACAACTTTCTCGGCGCTCATTTCCGGCAGCGCGGGATTATAGCTATCCGGGGTGAGACTGGGAGCTACAACAGTTCGCCATGAGCCAGAAACAGAAACCGAATTATAGCTATCCGGGGTGAGAA
>JAFSWK010000053.1 GCA_017444505.1 Rhodocyclaceae bacterium
CTTCCTGCATGTTCGCCTTGAGTTTGTCGAGCAGCCGGTCGTTGGGCGCGATGACCACCACCGGCATGTTTTCATCGACCAGCGCCAGCGGACCGTGTTTGAGTTCGCCGGCGGGATAGGCTTCGGCGTGGATGTAGGTGATTTCTTTCAGTTTCAGCGCCCCTTCCAGCGCAATCGGGTAATGAATGCCGCGCCCCAGAAAGAGCGCGTTGTGCTTGTGCGCGAACGAGGCTGCCCAGCCCGCCACTTGCGCTTCCAGATTCAGCGCGTATTGCACCGAGCCGGGCAGCAGACGCAGCGACTCCATGTAGCCCGCGCACGCCTCGGCGTCAATATGGCCGCGCTGCACGCCCAGCGTCACCGCCAGGGAAAACAGCGCCACCAGTTGCGTGGTAAACGCCTTGGTGGACGCGACGCCAATTTCCGCCCCGGCGCGGGTGTAGAAGACCAGTTCGCTTTGGCGCGGCAGCGCGCTTTCCATGACGTTGCAGATGGAAAGCGAATGGCGATGCCCCAGCGACTGGGCGTATTTCAGCGCTTCCAGCGTATCGAGCGTCTCGCCCGATTGCGACAATGTGACCACCAGATGCTGCGGGTCGGCGCAGGCGCGCCGGTAGCGGTATTCGCTGGCGATTTCCACGTCCGCCGCGATGCCGGCGATGGCTTCCAGCCAGTATTTGCCGGTCAGCGCGGCGTAATACGAGGTGCCGCAGGCGAGCAGTTTTACGCCCGTGGTTTGCGCAAACACCTCTGCCGCACCTTCACCAAACACGGCGGGCGTAAAACCTTCGTCCAGCACGATTTCGCAGGTATCGGCAATGGCGCGCGGCTGTTCGTGGATTTCTTTCTGCATGAAATGGCTGTACGGGCCGAGTTCCAGCGAAGCCAGCGAAACCTGCGAGACTTTTTCTTCCCGCCGCGCCGCTGCGCCGTCGCGGTCAATCAGGCGCACGATGCCTTGCGGCGCAAGTTCGGCCACGTCGCCTTCGTCCAGATAGACAATGCGGCGGGTGTGCGCCACCAGCGCGGAAACATCCGAGGCCAAAAATACTTCGTCCTCACCCAGACCAATCAGCAGCGGGCAGCCCATGCGCGCGACCACCAGCGTTTGCGGCAGGTCTGCGGCCATCACCGCAATCGCATACGCGCCTTGCAGACGCGCGCAGGCGCGGCGCACGGCGGCGAACAGGTCGCCATCGTTTGCGCTGTCGTATTCGTGTTCGATGGCGTGCGCGATGGTTTCCGTATCGGTTTGTGATTCAAACGCATAACCCAGTGCCGCAAGACGGGCGCGTTCCGCCTCAAAATTTTCGATGATGCCGTTATGCACCACCACGATACGTTCGCGCGAAATGTGCGGATGGGCGTTGGATTCGTTTACGCCGCCGTGGGTGGCCCAGCGCGTGTGACCAATGCCGATTTGCCCGCGCACACCCGCTTCAGCAGCCGCCTTGCGCATTTCCTGCACGCGCCCGACGCGGCGCACCCGCTCAATGCGCCCCGTCGCCGTATCCAGCAACGCAATGCCGGAAGAATCGTAGCCGCGATATTCCAGACGGCTCAGGCCATCGGTGAGGAAATCCACAATGTTGTCTGCGGCGCGAATGCCGCCCACGATGCCGCACATGTTCGTTCTCTTCCTGGTTACTGCTTGTCCTTGGGATGGGGCCGCTGCCAGTCCGCGATGGATACTTGCCGGCCACGGGCGATGTTCAGGCTGTCCGGCGGGCAATCGCGCACAATCACGCTGCCCGCGCCCACCGTCGCGCCATCCTGTACGCGCACCGGCGCGACCAGCAGCGCGCCGCTGCCGATGAAGCAGTTGGCGCCGATTTCGGTGCGGAATTTGTTGACGCCGTCGTAGTTGCACGTCACCGTGCCCGCGCCGACGTTGGTTTTTTCACCAATGTCCGCATCGCCCACGTAGGTCAGATGATTCACCTTGGCGCCGCGCGCCAGCGTGGATTTCTTGATTTCCACAAAATTGCCCACGTGCACTTCGTCGGCCAGCGTCGCCCCCGGGCGCAGCCGCGCATAGGGGCCGATGCGCACATTGGTGCCCACCGTGCACGCTTCCAGATGCGAAAAGGGCGCGATGACCGTGCCCGCGCCGAGTACGACGTTTTTCAGCACGCAGTTCGCGCCCACGCGCACGCCATCGCCCAGCACGCACTCGCCTTCAATCAGCACATTGACGTCAATCACCACATCCTGCCCGCAGCGCAGCGCGCCGCGCAAATCAAAGCGCGCCGGGTCCCGCAAGGTCACGCCTTCGCGCATCAGCCGCTGCGCCTCGCCGTGCTGGAAAGCGCGTTCCAGCGCCGCCAGTTGCGCGCGGTCATTGACGCCGGCGGCGAGATGGTGCGCCGCCACCTGCACCGGGCGCACCGGCACGCCCTCGCCCGCCGCCATCGCAATCAGGTCGGTCAGATACAGCTCGCCCTGCGCATTGGCCGGACGCAGCGCCTGCAACCACGGCGCCAGCCGCGCATTGGGCAGCGCCAATATGCCGGTGTTGATTTCGCGCAGCCGCCGCTGCGCATCATCGGCGTCTTTTTCTTCCACAATCGCCGCCACGCCGCCATTGGCGTCACGCACGATGCGCCCGTCACCAAAAGGGTTGTCCAGCACATCGGTGAGCACGCCCAGCGCCTCCCCGCGCGCCGCCGCCAGCAGCGCCGCAAGGCTTTCCGCGTCAATCAGCGGCACATCGCCATAGAGCACCAGCGTCTTGCCCGTCTGCGGCAAATCGGGCAACACCATTTGCAGCGCGTGCCCCGTGCCGCGCTGTTCGGCCTGTTCCACCCACTGCACCGGCGCATCCGCAAATGCCTCGCGCACCTGCTGCGCCTCGTGGCCAATCACCACATGCACCGCCTGCGGACGCAGCGCCGCAGCGGTCTCCAGCACCCGCGCCAGCATCGGTTTGCCGCCGATTTCATGCAACACTTTCGGGCGTGCCGAACGCATCCGCGTCCCCTTCCCCGCCGCCAGAATCACCACATGCAGCGGTTCATCGCCCGCTGTTTCAAGCGTGTGCACCATGTTCAGCCATCCCGCGCAAAGCGCGCCACGAAAAGCGCGGAATTTTATCACGCCACCCCGTATACCCATTTCCAAAGCATATGCAACGCCCTGAGTGGCGGCGGGATTTTCCCTGTCCGCTGGTTCATGTTTGCCTTTTCGCAAGCCGATTCGCGGCAAATCCCCTATATAATGCGGCGCACGCATCTCCCGTCCGCCCGGGCAACGCCTTGCGCAAAGCACCGGGCGCGTGTTCAACCCTTTCACTTTTCAGCGAGGTAGAGACGTCATGAGTCAAAATCAGTTCATCGAAAACAAAACCTACGATGAAATCCAGGTTGGCGATACAGCGCAACTCGTGCGCACCCTGCGCCCCAGTGACATTCACCTGTTCGCCATCATGTCTGGTGACGTCAACCCCACCCACGTCGACACCGAATTTGCCCGTTCCGGCCAATTCCGCGAAATTGTCGGCCACAGCATGTGGGGCAGCGCCCTCATTTCCACCGTGCTCGGCACGGAATTCCCGGGGCCGGGCACGGTCTACGTTTCCCAGTCGATGAATTTCCACCGCCCCATCACCGTGGGCGACACCCTCACCATCACGATTACCTGCAAAGCCAAGCACGACCGTGACCACCACATCGTCTTTGACTGCCTCGCGGTCAATCAGGACGGCATGAAGATTATTGACGGTCTTGCCGAAGTGCAGGCACCTACTGAAAAAATCAAGCGCGCCCGCATCCAGTTGCCGGACATCACCATCTCTGACCGCGAACAGCGCTATCGCCACCTGCTTTCCATCACTGCCGGGCTGTCGCCGATTCCCATCTCCGTCGTCCACCCCTGCGACAAGGAATCGCTCTCCGGTCCGGTGCAGGCGGCCAAGGCCGGGCTGGTGGAGCCGATTCTGGTCGGCCCGGAAGCGCGCATCCGTGCCGTCGCGGAAGAATTTGGTTTTGACCTCAACGGCATGACCATCATCGACACTCCGCACAGCCACGCCTCCGCCGCCAAAGCGGTGAGCCTGTGTGCCGAAGGCAAGGCTGACGCCCTGATGAAAGGTTCGCTGCACACCGACGAGATGATGGGCGAAGTTGTGCGTCACCTGCGCACCGAACGGCGCATCAGCCACGTATTCCTGGCCGACGTGCCCACCTACCCGCGTCCCATCATGATTACCGACGCGGCGGTGAATATCGAACCCACGCTGGAAGAAAAAGTCCACATCGTCCAGAACGCCATTGACCTGGGGCATGACCTGGGCATTGCCGAACCCAAGGTCGCCATCCTCTCGGCGGTGGAAACCGTCACCGGCAAGATTCGCTCCACGCTGGATGCTGCCGCCCTGTGCAAAATGGCCGACCGTGGCCAGATCAAGGGTGGTCTGCTGGACGGCCCGCTGGCTTTCGACAACGCCGTCTCTCTGGTCGCTGCCAAAACCAAGGGCATTCAGTCCGTGGTCGCTGGTCAGGCCGACATCCTCATGGTGCCCGACCTCGAATCCGGCAACATGCTCGCCAAGCAGCTTGAATACCTTGCCAAGGCGCTCATGGCCGGCGTCGTGCTGGGCGCGCGCGTGCCCATCGTGCTGACCAGCCGCGCCGATACGGCAGAGACCCGCGCCGCCTCGTGCGCCATCGTTCAGCTTATGGTTCACAGAAGAAGGGAACAACACGCATGAAAACTATCCTCGTACTCAACGCTGGTTCTTCCAGCCTCAAATTCGCCCTCTACCCGCTGGACGCCAATACGCCCGAGCGCATTGCGCCCAGCCCGGTCATTTCCGGCCAATACGAGGGCATTGGCACCGAAGCGCCGCAGTTTTCCGCGAAAACCACGGACGGACGCAAGTTCAAGGAAACGGTCACGCTCGCCGGCGACCAGTCCGAGCAGCACCGCAGCGCGCTCTCGCACCTGTTTGACTGGCTCCACAGCATTGACCCGAATCTGGACATTGCCGCCGCCGGTCACCGTGTCGTACACGGGGGCGAAAAATACAGCGCGCCGCTGCGTCTGACAGCCGAGAACATGAAGGAACTCGAAGCCTTCATCCCGCTCGCACCGCTGCACCAGCCGCACAACCTGCGCGCCGTGCAGGCCGTGCAGGCACTGCTGCCCGAAATCGGTCAGGTAGGCTGCTTTGACACCGCCTTTCACCGCACCCAGTCGCCGCTGGCGCAAACCTACGCCATTCCCCGCGCGCTGACGCAAGAGGGCGTCAAGGGCTATGGGTTCCACGGCCTGTCGTATGACTACGTTTCCCGTCAGCTGCCCGAAATCATCGGTGCGGAAAAGGCCAATGGTGCCGTCATCATCGCCCACCTGGGCAATGGCGCGTCCATGTGTGCCTTGCGCGAAGGCAAGAGCGTGACCACCACGATGGGCTTCACCGCCGTCGATGGTCTGATGATGGGCACGCGCAGCGGCATTATCGACCCCGGCGTGCTCCTCTACCTGATGGAGCGCAAAAACATGGACGCCGCCGCCATCACCAAGCTGCTCTACAAGGAATCCGGCCTGCTGGGCGTTTCCGGCATCAGCCAGGACATGCGCGACCTGCTCGAATCGGATGCGCCCGAAGCCCGCGAAGCGGTGGATTTGTTCTGCTACCGCATCGCGCGCTCGATTGGCTCGCTGGCCGCCGCCGTGCA
>JAFSWK010000054.1 GCA_017444505.1 Rhodocyclaceae bacterium
GAACATGAAGCTGCGCTCCGCGCTGATGATTTCGCTCAAACAGCATGTGACCCGCGCGGGGCTGAACCAGACCCAGGCGGCCAAATTGTTCGGCGTCACCCAGCCGCGCGTCTCTGACTTGTTGCGCGGCAAAATCAATCTGTTCAGTCTGGATGCGCTGGTGGTGATGGCGGCGGCGGCGGGGCTGCATGTGGAAATGCGGGTGAGGGACGCCGCATAAGGCGAACACGCGCAGCCGCGAATGTGCGGCTATGTGCGCGCCTCATCGTCGGGCAGGGCGCGGAAGGCTTCGGGGTGATGAAAATCGGGTTTTTCTGCCGGATGCGCCAGCGCGAGGTGAAAGCACTGACCCTCTTGCGTTTCCAGCACCAGCGAAAGAGCGAAGCGGGTGGCTTGCGCGTCGACGGGCAGGCGGGTGGTGAGCCGGAAGCCATCGGTGCGCGGCTGGCAGACGATGGCGGGGGCGGGGAGGTCTGTGCGCGGGGTTTGTCCCGTGCGGGTGGCGCGAAAGTCATACGCCGCCCAGTGGCCGGAGGGGGAAAGGTTGTATTCGCGGTAACTGCCGTCGGCGCGGGCGAAGAAGGCTTCGCAGCAGGTGTGTTGCCACAGATTGTCGCGGAATTCGGGCGCCGCAGCAGGCGGCGGCAGGACGAGCGCGGTGGCGGTGACAATCTGGTAGCACAGTTGCCAGAGCTCGCCTGCGCGGAAAAAAACGACGCGGGCAGAGAGCGGCGCGGGAAATGTTTCAGCGGGGTGGACGTGCAGAACCAGTGGCGTCATGGTGCGTGGGTTTCCTTTTCCTCTTTGGCGGCGGGGGCGCTGGCGGCGAGGCGTTCGACTTCCGGATTCGCCCAGTGGCCGAAGATGCGATAGCGCGAGGTGAGCGCGCGGGAGACGGGGTCGTTCAGCGCCTTTTGCGCAATGTAGGCGGCAATGGCTGCGGGCGGGAAGGCAAGACCGGCGGCGGCGGCCACGGGCGTGGCGACGGACGGGGTGATGGTGGCGGTCAGCTCTTGCGTTTGCGCCTGCAAATCCGCCGCGCCGGTAATCAGGATGCTGGCCGAAGGGCCGTGGATGTGCAAATCCTCGGTGCGCAAAATGCCGTTTTCCAGACGGAAATGGGCGCTGGCGGCATCGAAGGCGAAGCCTTGGCCGAAAACATCCTGAAAATCGCCGGTGAGACGGCGCGGAATGCTTTGCAGGCTGAAGACGCTCAACAGCCGCCCCATGCCCGGTTCGATGGTGCGAAAACTGCTGTTGGCGGCGTTCAGTTCGCCCGCACCATCCAGCGCGCCACGGAAAAATTGCAGCGGCGAACCCGGCCAGTCCAACTGGCCTGCCAGCGCGCCCGTGCCGCCGGCGAGCACGTCGGGCTGGTTGAGGCGGGCGAGAAAGCGGCCAATGTCGCGCAGCGCCAGCGAAAAGCGGGTGCGGGTGCGGGAAGGCGCGTGCGCGCCCCATTCGCCGCTGGCGGTGAGCGTGGCATCTTCGTTGATGAGTTCGGCGCGGGAAAGCTGCCAGCCGTGTTCGTTGTTCGCCGCTTGCAGCGCAAGCCGACCGAGCGGCTGACCGTTGAGGTAGAGCTGGTCGACAATCAGGTCGACGTCCGGCAAATGGGTGCGGGCGGGGTCGGCGGGTTCGGGCGCGCTGGGGCGACCGCCTTCGGCGGTGACGGTAATCACCTGCTTTTCCGGCGGCAAGGGCGCTTCGCCAATGGCGAAGTGTTTGAGGCGCGCGCGCAGCAGGCCGTGCGCGCTTTCATCGAGCCATTGCACGGGGCCTGCGGCCAAGGTGCTGTCGACATGGCCTTGCCAGCCGCGAGCGGGCAGGGCATCCAGTTGCAGGTTGAGGGCGCGCCCGGGCGTGTCGAAAAGCTGGAAACGTTCGGCGCGCAGGCGCACCGTGCACGGCGGGCACAGCGGCGCGCGCGCCCGGGACGATGCGCCGGAATCCGCGCCAGTCTGTTGCAGGAAGGTGCGCCAGTCGTCGAAGTTGATGTCCGGCAGATTCGCCTCTACCGCCAGCCCTTGCGCGGGCAGGGGCGCGGCGGTAAAGACGCCCAGCGCGCCTTGGGCAAGGTGCCAGTCATCGCCTTGCGGCGTGGCTTGCCAGCGAATTGCACCCTGCAGGCGCGGCGGCAATTCCCAGTCAAGATGCAGGTGTTCGGGCGTGTGGCGCAGCGCAAATTGCATCGGCCAGGCGGCATCCTCGGCCTTGGCCAGCGGCGCGGGCGCGGTAGAGGCCAGCCCCGTGAGGTTGCTGGTGAGCTGAATTTCGTCGCGCCCTTTGTGTAGCTGCGCGTGCAGTTGCACCGGCGTTTGCCCGCGCAGGGCGCTCATGGCACCGAGCAGGGCGGCGGGCGCATTCGGGTTTTGGGCAAGCTGCTGGCGCAGGGCGTCGGCATCAAACAGCAACTGGCCGGAGAGGGTCGGCCCCGCCTGCGTGTTTTCAGAAGTCAGTTGCAGCGGATGCCCCAGCCACTGGCCGCCGATTTCGTCGATGGCCAGCTCTTCCAGCGTAAAGCGCAGCCGCAGCCGCGCCGCTTCCACTGGCGGCCAGGGCGAGAGGGCAACGCGGTTGTCGGCAAACTGAAACTCGCCCTGCGCCTGCGATTGTTCGGGGGTGTCCAGCGCAATGTCGAGCGCCAGACGCAAACCGGCTTCCCCCGTGGGCGTGAGCATTGTCACCCAGTTGGCGACGCGCTCGCGCACCGGACTTTCTTGTATGAAGCGCAGAAAGTCGCCCGTCTCGCCGCGCGCATCCCCTTGTAGCACCAAGTGGGGCGAGTCTGCGCCGAGGTCGGCAATCTGCGCCGCGACGGGGGTGAGCTGCACGCCGTACAGACGGCCTTGCGCTTCTTCGATGAACATGCCGGTGCCGTGAAAACGCAGCCGTCCGCGAATATCGTGCATTTCCGGCCAGCCTTCGTAAGGACGCAGGCGCACGCCTTCGGCGTTCATGGCAATCGAAAATTCGCCCTCATCGTGCGCAAACGGAAAATCCGCCAGCGCGCCGCGCAAGGTGAGCGTGACCTCGCGCGCCGTGCCTGCGGTGAGGTAGTTGCGCAGCCAGTCGCGGGCGGCTTCGGGCACGACGTGCGGCAGATAGCGCCAGGCGGCCGCGCCGTCGGCCTGCGCGAGGCGGGCGGAAAGGTCGATGCGCGCGCTGCTGCCGTCGGCGGGCAGGGTGAGCGTGCCTTCGGCCTCGCCGCCTTGCGCATCCGCGTTGGCAAAGCGCGCTTCGTGCAGGGTCAGATGCAAACTGCCGTCGTGCTGGCGCTGCCAGCGCAGGCGGGCTGCCAGCGTGTGGAAGGCAAGCTGGCCTGCGTCGGCGGGAAAGACTTCGGGCAGCGCCAGATGGCCGTCGTGGAGCGATAGCGATGCCGCACCGCGCGCGGCGTTGCCGTGCAGACGCACATCGGCATGATGCAGGCCGGGGATTGCGCCGTGCGGCTGCATGGACAAATCGCGCAAGTCCAGACTGGCCTGCCAGTGCTGCGCATCCTCAAAGCGCAGCGAACCGTGCAGACGTTCGGCTTGACCGGCGGGCGCGTCGGCGGCGTGCGTGGGCTGCCAGCGCGGATGATGAATGTCGAATGCCGCCGCCTGCGGCACGATGCCGCCTTCGTCCGCAAAGGCCAGCCACAGACGCAGCGCGCCATTGCCCGCGACGCTGGCGGGCAAGTCCAGGTCGGGCAGGCTGCGGCGGGCAAAATCCCGAATGGCCAGAAAGTGCGCGCCTTGCAAGTCTAGATACAGGCGGGCGGCGTTGCCGGGCGCAAATTCGCCGCGCACCTCGACGCTTTCGGCCAGCGTCTGCGGTGGTGCGGCGCGCAGCGCAAAGCGCCACGGCGTTTGCCCGCCTTGCCAGCGCAGGCTGACGTGTTTAAGCTGCACGTCCTGCTGGCCGATGGCGTCTTGCAGGTGCAGGCGGGCGTCCTGAATGGTGATGTTGCGCTGTTCGGCCAGCCAGACCAGAAAGGGATTTTCTTCCCCGCCGCCTTGCGGCGTGATGCGCTGGCCGAGCAATTCAAAACTGCCGTCGCGCAAACGGGCAAAGCGCAGCGACGGGGCGCGTACCCGCAAATGTGCGAACACGGGCTGCGCGACGAGCAGCGAGCGCCAGGAAAGTTCCGCCTGCACTTCGGGCAAATGCAGCAAGGGCGCATCTGGCGCGCCCAGCGTCACTTCCCGCAGCCGCAGCCGGGGCCGCCAGCCGTGCCAGCGCGCCTGCAACTGGTGAATGTGCACGGGCAGATGCAGGGTGGCGGAAAGGTGTTGGGCGAAGTGCTCGCGGTAGTCGTCGAGCATCGGCACCAGCCAGAGACGGGTGGTTGCCAGCACGAAAGCGAGCGGCAGCAGCAGCCAGAATGCGGCGCGGGCAAGCGGGGCAGTCAGGCGGCGCATCGGGCGGGCGTCATCCGAAAATCTGTTGCCACAGCGCGCGCACCGGCGCGGTGAGCGTCTGCACCTGCGCTTCGGGCACTTGCGCGCTTCGCCCGTTCAGACGGCAGACGTGCTGCATGTGGCGCAGCGTGCGATAACTCTGGGCGCAGTCGGCGGCCAGCGTGGTGTCGATGAGACCGAGTTCGGCGGCAATGCCCAGCAGCGCGATGTTGCCGAGGTTTTCGGCTAGCCGCAGGTGCTCGCGGGTGTGTCCCAGCACGAGGTACTGGATGACGAATTCCACGTCAATCAGCCCGCCGTGGCTGTGTTTGAGGTCGAACAGGCCGGACGCGGCGGGATGGTTGTCGTACATTTTCTGGCGCATGGCGAGGATGTCTTCGCGCAGTTGCGCCAAATCGCGCGGCAAGGACAGAATTTCGCGGCGGATGGCCTCAAAGCCCGCCGCCAGCGCGGGCGAACCGGCGCAAAAGCGCGCACGGGTGAGCGCCTGATGTTCCCACACCCAAGCTTGTTCCAGTTGGTATTTGCGAAAGCCGGCCAGCGAAGAGACGATTAGCCCCGAATCGCCATCCGGACGCAGGCGCAAATCGGTTTCATAGAGCACACCGGCGGCGGTGCGGCTGGAAAGCCAGGTGTTGATGCGGCGGGCATAGCGGGTGTAGGTGTCGAAAGCCTCGGCAGCGTCGTCTTCAAAGAGAAAGACCAGGTCGAGGTCAGCGCCGTAGCCCAGTTCCTTGCCGCCCAGTTTGCCGTAGCCGATGGCGGCAAAGCGCGGCGTGTCGCAGTGTTTTTTGGTCAGCCGCTGCCAGACGCGCGCCATGCTGTGCGAGAGCGTCAAATCGGCGAGCAAGGAAAGATGGTCGGCCAGCCGCTCCACGCTCAACTGGCCGGAAATGTCCTGCATCAGC
>JAFSWK010000055.1 GCA_017444505.1 Rhodocyclaceae bacterium
TGTCGACGCCGTCGATGCCGCCATGGACGCGATGAGCGGCCTGACCTCGCAGCCGAGCCTCGGCGCGATTGTCGCCGCCCTCGAACACACGCCGCGCGACACCGGCCTCACGCACGGGCGCATTGCGCCGTTTTCCCGCTACTGGGAAGGCGTGCGCCGCTACTACGCGCCGTTTGAAGCAGACATCCGCGCCGGTACGTCCGACGTCTACCGCCACGAGATGCCCGGCGGCCAATACACCAATTTGCGCGAGCAAGCGCGCGCCATGGGTCTTGAACACCGCTGGGACGAAGTGGCGCAAGCCTATGCCGACGCCAACCAGCTTTTTGGCGACATCGTCAAGGTCACGCCCTCGTCCAAGGTTGTCGGTGATTTGGCGCTGATGATGGTCGCCAATAACTGGCGCGCGCAAGACATTGCCGACCCGGAAAAAGAAATCGCCTTCCCCGAATCCGTCGTCGCCATGATGCGCGGCGACCTCGGCTATCCCGCCGACGGCTTCCCCCCTGCCCTGCAAGCGCGCATCCTGAAAGGGCAAACGCCCGTCCAGGGACGCGCGGGCGCGCACCTGCCCGAAGTCAATCTGGAAGACGAGCGCAAAAAGGCCGAAAAGGTCGTCGGTCATCACATCGACGACACCGCGCTGGCAAGCTGGCTGATGTATCCCAAAGTCTATGCCGAGTACGCCGAACATCATCGCAGATACGGCGACGTTTCCGTGCTGCCCACGCCGGTATTCTTCTACGGACTGGGCAGCAAGAACGAAATGACCGTGGAAATCGACCAGGGCAAGACGCTGATTGTGCGCTTGCTGGGCGAGACCGAAGCGCCGGACGAAGGCGAAGTCCGCCTGTTCTTTGAACTCAACGGCCAATCCCGCCCCATGCGCATCGCCCGCGCCGGTGCGCAGGCCACGAAGCGCAGCCACCCCAAGGCCGAAGAAGGCAACCCCGCGCACATCGCCGCCCCCATGCCCGGCATGGTCGCCACCGTCGCCGTCCAGACCGGACAAAAAGTGCGCAAAGGCAGCCCGCTGCTGTCCATCGAAGCGATGAAAATGGAAACCGCCATCACCGCCGACCGCGACGCCACCATCACCCGCATCCACGTCGCCCCCGGCGACCGCATCGAAGCCAAGGATTTATTGCTGGAACTGGCCTGAGCAAGCGTAGCGTGGGCAACTTGTTGCCTGCGCGGTAGTAGCTGTCATGTGTTGCACCAAGTGCTATACTCATGCGCCATGAGCAAAGCATTTCGCAGCCGTCCGTTTACCCGCTGGATGCGGCGCGCCGGTGCGCGCACCATCGTCGCCACACGAATGGCGCAGCAGTGGTTTTTCTTGTACGGGTTTGAGAAAAATGAACGCGCCAATATCAGCAGTGCGGAACTGAAAGCTCTACAGGAATACGCCAAAACTTTGCTGGAACTGGATGCTGCGCAACTGGCTGCGGTTGTATCCACAGGCGAGATAATGGAGGTCAAGCCATGACACAGGCAAAACACAACAGCCGCATCTTGCGCGAAGTGCATGAAATGGCGCGTGGTCTACACCGCGCAGGCGTCATCGACAAACGGCGCATGGGCGAGTTTGACGCGCTCTGCGGCGTAGGCGCGCCGCCCCCCATGCCGCCGGAGCGTATCCGCCAGTTGCGCGAACAGGTGCGGCTCAGTCAGGCGGTGTTCGCCGCAGTGCTCAATATCAGCGTCTCCACCGTACAGAAATGGGAAACCGGCGCCAAACACCCCAGCGGGGCATCATTGCGTCTGCTGGACCTGATTGGCCGCAAAGGACTGGAAGCGGTGCTGTAAGACGCGATGCGCGCACCTCAGAGCCGCGCACCAAAGCTGTGCGCCTGTTCAATAAAGTCCCGCAGATAGTCAATGTCGCGTTCGTTTTCACGAATGCCGAGGAAGATTTGCTTGGCGACGCCGTGTTTGCCCAGGCGTACTGCGGCGATGTTCAGCCGGACGGCGTATTGTTCGACCAGCCAGCGCGGCAAGGCACTGACGCCGCGCCCGCTGGCGACCATTTGCAGCAGGATGTCGGTGGTCTCAATCACCTTGTGGCGTTTGGGAAATACGCCCACAGGCAGCAGAAAGAGGTTGAAAATGTCCAGCCGCTCCACGCTCACCGGATAGGTGATGAGCACTTCTTCGGATAGCTGCGCGGGTTCAACGAAATCCTGTCTGGCCAGCGGGTGCTGACCACTGACCACCAGCACCTGTTCGTAATCAAACACCGGCTCAAACACAAGACCGGGCTTGTGGAGCGGATCGGGCGTGACCAGCAAGTCAATTTCGTAAGCGAACAAGGCGCCAATGCCGCCGAACTGGAATTTTTGCTTCACGTCGACATCCACATCCGGCCATTTCGCCAGATACGGGGCGACGACCTGTAACAGCCACTGATAGCAGGGGTGACATTCCATGCCGATGCGCAGCGTGCCGCGCTCGCCCTGGGCAAACTGGGCGAGGCGTTCCTCGGCCAGATTCAACTGCGGCAGCACCCGATTGGCCACGCCCAGCAGATAGCGCCCGGCCTGGGTGAGCCGCAAACTGCGACCTTCGCGCAGCCAGATAGCGGTATTCAGTTGTTGTTCCAGCTTTTTCATGCTGTGGCTCAGTGCCGATTGCGTCAGGCACAGCACGTCGGCAGCGGCAGTCAGCGACCCTTGTCGTTCGACTTCCCGCACGATGGCAAGGTGGATGCGCTCAATCATGTATGAATAATATTCATTGATTGTTGAAGTAATACCATTTTACTTCATGTCTCGTTGTTCATACAGTACGCCCACCTGTTTTTGTTGGAGCCATGCTCATGACCGTCATTCACACCTTGGGTTTTCCGCGCATGGGCGCGAACCGCGAACTGAAGTTTGCGCTGGAACGCCACTGGCGCGGCGAAATTTCCGCCGACGCGCTGGAAGCAGTCGGTAGCGAACTGCGCGCGCGCCACTGGCAAGTGCAGCGCGAGGCCGGGCTGGATTTCGTCACGGTGGGCGATTTTGCCTGGTACGACCACGTCGCCAATCATATCCAGTTGCTCGGCTGTGAGCCGGTGCGCTTTGGTTTCGACGACACGCAAACGCCGCTGGCGCGCTATTTCACGCTGGCGCGCGGCGTTGCCCGCGAAGACGGCATCAGTGGTGAAGGCAAACCGGCGCTGGAAATGACCAAGTGGTTTGATACCAACTATCACTACCTGGTGCCGGAATTCACCGCGCAAACCAGCTTTTCGCTGGCCGACGAGCGTCTGTTTGCGGAAGTGGCGCAGGCGCAGGCGCTGGGGCATCCGGTCAAGGCGGTGCTGCTCGGTCCCTTGTCTTTCCTGTGGCTGGGCAAAGAAAAAACCGCCGGGCTTGACCGCCTCAGCCTGCTCGACAAACTGCTGCCGGTCTACGGCCAGATTCTCGCCCGCCTGAAAGCGCAGGGTGTGCAGTGGGTGCAGATGGATGAACCGATTCTCGGCCTGGATCTGCCTGCGCAGTGGCGGCAGGCGTTTGAACCGGCATATGCAACGCTGGCGACCAGCAAGGCCACGCTGCTGCTGGCCACCTATTTTTCGCCCTTGCAGGAAAACCTCGGCATGGCCTGCCGCCTGCCGGTGCAAGGTTTGCACATCGACGGCATCCGCGCGCCCGGCGAAATCGCCACCGTGGCCGACTGGCTGCCCGCGCACAAGGTGCTCTCGCTGGGCATCATTGATGGCCGCAACATCTGGCGCAGCGATCTGGATGCTGCGTTGCAAACGCTGCGCCCGCTGCATGAGGCGCGCGGCGAAAACCTGTGGCTGGCGCCTTCGTGCTCGCTGCTGCATGTACCCTTCAGTCTGGCCGGGGAGAGCCGTCTGGACGAGGAATTGCGTAGCTGGATGGCCTTTGCGGTGGAAAAACTCAGCGAGCTGCGCGTGCTCAAACAGGCGCTGGCCGGTGACGTCGCCGCCGACAGTGCGCTGGCCGCCTCGCGCGCCGCCATCCAGTCGCGGCGCGACAGTCAGCGCGTCAACAACCCCGCCGTGGCGCAGCGGCTGGCCGCTTTGCCTGCCGATGCGGATCGCCGCCGCTCGCCCTTCGCGGCACGTCAGGCAGCGCAGCGCAAGCGTTTTGCCTTGCCGCTGCTGCCGACGACGACGATTGGCTCCTTTCCGCAAACGCCTGAAATCCGCGCTGCGCGCGCCGCCTTCAGGCGCAATGCGCTTTCCGCCGCAGACTACGAAGCGGCGATGCAAAAGGAAATCGCCCACGCCGTGGCCAAACAGGAATCGCTGGGCATTGACGTGCTGGTGCATGGCGAAGCCGAGCGTAACGACATGGTCGAATACTTCGGCGAGCAACTGGCCGGTTTCTGCTTTACCGGCAACGGTTGGGTGCAATCCTATGGTTCGCGCTGCGTCAAGCCGCCGATTGTCTTCGGTGACGTATCGCGCCCGCAGCCGATGACGGTCGCCTGGAGCCGCTACGCGCAAAGTCTGAGCAAAAAGCCGGTGAAAGGGATGCTCACCGGCCCGATCACCATCCTGCAATGGTCGTTTGTACGCGATGACCAGCCGCGCGCAATCACTGCCAAGCAGATCGCCCTGGCCATCCGCGATGAGGTCTGCGATCTGGAAAAGGCCGGCATTGGCATCATCCAGATTGATGAACCTGCCATCCGCGAAGGGCTGCCGCTGCGCCGCGAAGTCTGGCGCGACTATCTTGCCTGGGCGACCTTCGCCTTTCGTCTGTCGGCTTGCGGCGTAGCAGACGACACGCAGATTCACACCCACATGTGCTATTCGGAATTCAACGACATCCTGCCCGAAATCGCCGCCATGGATGCCGACGTCATCACCATCGAGACCAGCCGCTCGGACATGGAACTGCTCCACGCCTTCGGCGCATTCCAGTATCCCAACGAAATCGGCCCCGGCGTCTATGACATTCACTCGCCGCGCGTCCCTTCCGTGGAAGAAATTGAACGCCTGTTGAAAAAGGCGCTGGAAACCATCCCCGTCGGCAACCTCTGGGTCAATCCCGACTGCGGCCTGAAAACGCGCGGCTGGCCGGAAACCGAAGCGGCCTTGCGCAACATGGTCGCCGCCGCACAAGCCCTGCGCAAGACGGTCGCCTGACAGCTTTCCCCGTCCCCAACCCCTGTTCATCCCGGCTACGTCCGGGATGTTTTTTGGCAGGCGCGACACCGCACAAGCGCCGCGCGCCTTCCCGTACAATCGGGGCAGCAAATTGCAGGAGACACGGGCGTGGACAGACGGTTTTTGACGGCAAACGGCGCAGTGACAGGCGGCGGCTGGCTGGCGCGGGCGCTGGGCTTGGTGGGCGGAGTGGCGGTGATGGCGGCGCTGGCGCTGGTGTCGGTGGTCGCCGCCGGTGTCTTGCTGGTGACGGGCGGCGTGGTTTGGGGCGTAATCTGGTGGAAAACGCGCTACTTGCGCCGCGCAATGCGCGAAGCGGCCAGCGGCGGCCAGCAGTACGCAAGCACCGATTGGCGTGCGCAGGCGCATCGCGGCGCGTCGGAAGATTCCGAACACGTTGTGCTGGAAGGCGATTTCATCCGCGAAGTGGAAGAGCCGGAAAACACGCACGGGCACTAAACCAAACCTCTCGCCCGCAAAGCGCGGCGCTACCCCGTTCTGTTCAACCCAGGAAGTTGCAAGATGAAAGACCTTGACAAACAACTGTTTGACGCCGCCGGAAATGGCGATATGGAAGAAATCAAGCGCCCGATTGCGGCGGGTGCCAATGTCAACGCCGCCACCCGGAAGCGGCAGAAACAGTATATGGGCGACGGGCAGAAACAACTGGAACAATCCAGGGAATATCTTTCTGAAATCCTCGGGCAGAGCTTGGCAGCCATGGAAAGCGGTGAAGCGCCTCCAGCCGCGCCCAAA
>JAFSWK010000056.1 GCA_017444505.1 Rhodocyclaceae bacterium
ATTGACAGCGCGCGCGCCGGCGGCGTCATCACACTCACCTTTGCCGGCGGCGCGCAAATCGTCGTGAACCTGCAAAAACCCCTGCACGAAGTGTGGCTCGCCTCGCGCGCCGGCGGCTGGCACTACCGCTGGACAGACGGCGCCTGGTGCGACACCCGCACAGGCGAACACTTCCACACGCGCCTGACGCAAGAAGCCAGCGCCTGCGCCGGCCAGCCCGTGACGTTCACGGCGGCATAGAACCTACATACTGCAGTAATGTAGCTTTGGTTGCCGGTGCAAGTTGCCGGCGACAAATAGATACCATGCCAGCAGCGCGCCGCTGGTCAGCTGGAAGCGTCAGGAATGGTTGCGGCAATGCCGCATGCAGACAGTTTTTTGACCGCTCCACGGTCAAACGATGCGAAAGTGGATGCCCCGCCACCAGCCAGCTTGGCGCCGGTGTATTGAATTACGCCGTCCGAGAAGTCTCCGCCGGCGTCCATCATTCGCAGTCCCGCCAGAACTTCATCGTCCGCCACAACAATGTTTTCCAGCTGCAGCAGGGTGCGGATGTCGCTTGCGATTTCCCCGGCTTCTTTTTCTGAGCGCAGAACCCAGACAAGCTCGCAAAAAACCACGGTTGGGAAAATCAGTTTTGTCGCATTTCTGATGAGGTTTCTCGCGGCGATGACCTGCTGCGTGTTGTCAACTTTCGAGAAAAGCCGGACGATGACGTTTGTGTCCGCGACAAAAATCATTTTCCAGCCTCTTTCCCTGACCCGCTATATCCCTCTGCAACAAGCCTGTTTATTTCATCAACGGAAGCTGAACCCACATCATATTTTCCGATGCGGGCCAGCACTTCATCAAGCGACAATTTGCGCGCTGCGGGAGCAATTCTTATGGTTCTGTCCGGCTCCATTGAGACAGAGACTTTTTCGCCGGGGCGGATGCCAAGGTGTTTCAACCATTGTTTGTTGAGGGTGAACTGGCCTCGTGCAGTGACAGTCATGGTGAAAGACATTCCATTGCCTCCAGTGCTCGCTCAAAGAGGAAGGAAGTGTCATCATACCAGTTTCACGGCGAACGGAAGCGCTTCAATTCATGCGCTGCGCCCCGCCAGCAGCAGCGCGGCGCCCATGAGGATGAGCACGCCGCCGCAGAGCCGGTTCAGGGCGCGGCGCGCGGCGGCTTGCTGCAGCCAGCGCGCAAGGCGCGCGGCGATGGCGGCGTAGCCCTGCATGACGGCGCCGTCCACGATGACGGTGGTGGCAATCAATATGGCCAGTTGCGGCGCGAGCGGGCGCGCGGGCTGCAGAAATTGCGGCAGCATGGCGGCCATGAAAACAATGCCTTTGGGGTTGCTGATGTTGCAGAGAAAGCCGTCAAGCCAGCGCCGGTGTGCCGTCAAAATGGGTGTAGCGGCATTTTCTGTCGGGTTTTCCGGCGCATTTTCATGTGCATACGCGCCGTGCACGGGCGCGTGCCATTGGCGTAAACCCAGCCACATCAGATACAGCGCGCCACAGAGCTTGACGGCAAAAAATGCGGCAGGCGACGCCGCGAGCAGCGCGCCCGCGCCGCCGCCGGCAGCGAGCATCATGAGGATAACGGCGCTTTCCATGCCGCAGACGGTGAGCAGCGCGCGGCGCGCGCCGAAGTTCAACCCGTGCCCCATTGCCAGCACTGCCGAGGGGCCGGGGGCGAGCGAGAGCAGCGAGAGCGCCAGCAGGTACGCCAGCCAGAGGTGCAGGCTCATGGCTGCCAGTCGTCTTCCGCCGCGCTGCCGAGCACGCGGCGCGCAAT
>JAFSWK010000057.1 GCA_017444505.1 Rhodocyclaceae bacterium
CAGTACGATTACGTGATGCCGCAGTTCCCGAGCAAAAACGGCTATCTGGTCAACGTCGCGCCCAGCTATCCTCCGCAAGGCAAAGGCCATGCTGCCGCAGTTTCGCTTGACTTCATTTTCTGACAGGGGGATAACAATTATGAACAAATACAGAACATTCCTGCTGGCCGCTGCCTTGGGCGCGGTGTTTGCGCCGCTGGCGCAGGCGCAGGTGGTGATTGTCAATGCTGGCGATGGCACCGCCGAACTGAGCAAGGACAAGGTGGCGGCGATTTTCAGTGGCAAGGATAAATCGCTCAAGCCGGTGGATAACGCCGCGCTGCGCAACGCCTTCTACCCCAACGTGGTCGGCAAATCCAGCGACCAGATTAAAGCCTACTGGGCGAAGCTGGAATTTACCAGCAAGGGCAAAGCGCCGCACGAAGAGTCCAACGGTCAGGCGGTCGCCAACTATGTCGCGTCCAACCCCGGTTCCATCGGCTATGTCGATGCCGGCGACGTGGGCGCAGGCGTCAAGAAGGTCTACGAACAGTAAGCCTGCTTTTCGCCATAACGAAAACGCCACCTTTGCAGGTGGCGTTTTTTTGTCTCCGTAGCCTGTCTGGCGGCTATTTGCCGAGACGGCAGATGGCGAGGCTGGCGAGGAAGTTGGCCTCTTCGCTGACCGGGTGATTGTCGTCAAAGGCGCGCATCTCGCGGATGGTGATGCCGTTGTCGGCACACAGGGTTTCAAAATCGGCGATGGTGAAAAAGCGCACGTTGGGCGTGTCGAACCATTGATAGGGCAGGCTGTCCGAGACCGGCATCCGGCCATTGATGATGCTCTGACGGTGCCGCCAGTAGGCGAAGTTGGGGAAACTGACAATGGCTTCGCGCCCGACGCGCAGCATCTCGTGCAGGATGCCGACGGTGTTCTGGATGGCTTGCAGCGAGAGGCTCATGATGACGTGGTCAAAAAACTGGTCGTCAAAGTCCGACAGCCCGCCTTCCAGGTCGATTTGCAGCACGTTGATGCCGCGCTGGATGCAGTCGATGACCCGGGCGGGGTCTTTTTCCACGCCGTAGCCGCAAATGCCATGCGTGGCGATGAGGTGTTCGAGCAGCAGCCCGTCGTCGCAGCCCAGGTCGAGCACTTTTTCGCCGGGCTGAATCCAGTCGGTGATGACATCAAAGTCGATGCGGTCGTTCAGCGGCATGTCTGTTCTCCGATGCGGGCAAAATAGCTGCGCAACACGGCGTGGTACTGCGGATTGTCGAGCAGGAAGGAATCGTGACCGGCGGGGCTGGGAATTTCGGCATAGCTGACGCGCAAACGGTTTTTCACCAGCGCGTGCACGATTTCGCGGCTGCGCGCGGGCGAAAAACGCCAGTCCGTGCTGAAAGAAACCAGCAGGAAATCCGCTGTGGCCGGCGCCAGCGCCGCAGCCAGGTCGCCGCCGTATTCCAGCGCGGGGTCGAAGTAATCAAGCGCGCGGGTGGTGAGCAGATAGGTGTTGGCGTCAAAGAATTTGGCAAAACGTTCGCCTTGATAGCGCAGGTACGATTCGACTTCAAATTCAATGTCATAACTGAACGATGCCTTGCCGTGGCGCAGTGCGCGGCCAAATTTTTGCGCCAGTGAATCGTCCGAAAGATAGGTGATGTGGCCGAGCATCCGCGCCAGCCGCAGGCCGCGCGCGGGCACGACGCCGTGCGTGTAGTAGTGGCCGCCGTGAAAATCGGGGTCGCTGAGATTGGCTTGACGGGCGACTTCGTTGAAGGCGATGTTTTCCGTGCTCAAATGCGGCGCGCTGGCAATGGCGATGACGTGGGCGACGCGCTCCGGATATTGCAGCGACCAGGACATCGCCTGCATTCCGCCCAGGCTGCCGCCCATGACGGCGGCAAAGCGTTGGATGCCAAGATGGTCCGCCAGTCGCGCCTGAGTATGCACCCAGTCTTCCACGGTGACGAAGGGGAAATCCGCGCCCCACGGTTTGCCGGTTTCCGGGTGCAGCGTGGCCGGCCCCGTGCTGCCAAAGCAGCCGCCGAGGTTGTTGACGCCGATGACGAAAAAGCGGCGCGTATCGAGCGGTTTGCCCGGGCCGATGAGGTTGTCCCACCAGCCGGTGTTTTTCGGGTTGTCGGCATAGACACCGGCGACGTGGTGCGAGCCGGAAAGCGCGTGGCAGATGAGCACGGCGTTGCTGGCATCCTGATTGAGTTCGCCATAGGTTTCATAGACCAGTTCATAGCCGGGCAGGGTGGCACCACAGCGCAGGGTGAGCGGTTCGTCAAACGCGACGCGGCGTGCTTCGACAATGCCGACGGATTGGGGTTGTACAGTCATGGCTGGACGGGAAAAGTGTTTTGTTCCTGGCGATGGGCTTCCAGCGCCGTAAGCAGGTAATGCACGAAAGTAAGACCGCACAGGGCGGGGGCGAACAAATTGAGCAGCGGAATGTAGGCCAGCAGTGCGCTGAGCGTGCCGATGATGAAGAGACTGTCACGATGGCGGCGCGGCAGCGCGGCGAGTTCTTCGCGGTCAGCGTGCAGCATCAGCGCGTCATAGCCAAAGGCTTTCAGGTTCAGCCAAGCGGACAGGCCAATGCCGATAATCAGCCCCATGCCGGGAATCAACCACAGCGGCAGGCTGATGACGAGCAGGCCGAAAAATTGCGAACCTGCGCGCACGGCGTTCCAGACGCTGCCCAGGTTGCTGCCGCCGTGGCGCTTTTGCAGCGCGCCGTAGTCGTATGCGCTGACTTTTTCCAGCATCATCGGAATGCCGAAGGCGGCCACCAGCAAAGTGGCGGTGAGCCACACCAGCGGCACAATCAGCAGCAAAAAGGCGATGCGCACCAGCCAGAAACAGGTGATGTAAAACCAGCCTTCGGGCGTGAGGTTGAAGTGCGAGGAAAGCCACGTGGTGAGCCAGTCCGTAACCGGCACCCAGGCGAAGAAAAAGACGATGCTCCAGAAAAACATCGCGAACAGGGTCGGCCAGACCAGATGCCAGAAAATCCCCGGGCGAAACAGGCTGGAGACGGCGCGGCGCAGGGCGGGAAACAGCATCAGCGCGGCCCCACGCCGGGCATCATGCCTTTCATGCCACGCATCAGTTTGCCCAGCCCGCCTTTGGAAAAGTGCTTCATGATTTTTTGCGTCTGTTCAAACTGTTTGAGCAGGCGGTTGATTTCCTGCACCGAGACGCCCGAGCCTGCGGCGATGCGGCGTTTGCGGCTGGCCTTGATGATTTCGGGGTGCGTGCGCTCGTGCGGCGTCATGGAATTGATGATGCCGTCGATGCGGGCAATGGCCTTTTCCTGCTCGCTGCCCTGCAATTTGTCGGCCATTTCCGCGAACTGGCCGGGCAGTTTGTCGATGAGCGCGCCCAGCCCGCCCATTTTGCGCATCTGCACAATCTGCATCTGAAAATCGTTGAGGTCGAAGGTCTTGCCGGATTTGAGCTTTTTCGCCAGCTCTGCGGCGGCCTGCTCGTCGACGCTTTTGCGCGCTTCTTCCACCAGCCCGACGATGTCGCCCATGCCGAGGATGCGGCTGGCCATGCGCTCGGGGTGGAATTCTTCCAGACCGTTGAGCTTTTCACCCACCCCGGCGAATTTCAGCGGTTTGCCGGTAATCTGGCGCACCGAGAGCGCTGCGCCGCCGCGCGCGTCACCATCGAGTTTGGTGAGAATGACGCCAGTCAGCGGTAGCGCCTCGCTGAACGCGCGGGCGGTGTTGACGGCGTCCTGGCCGAGCATGGCGTCGACCACGAAGAGGGTTTCGATAGGCTGCGCGGCAGCGTGCAGCAGCCGGATTTCTTCCATCATTTCGGCGTCAACCGCCAGCCGACCGGCAGTGTCGACCAGCAGCACGTCATAAAAATGACGGCGGGCGTGGTCAATGGCCGCTTCGACGATGGCCACGGGTTTTTGTTCGGTTGAGGAAGGGAAGAAATCGACACCGGCCTGTGCGGCCACGGTTTTGAGCTGTTCGATGGCCGCCGGACGGTATACGTCCGCCGAGACGACCAGCGTTTTCTTTTTCATCTTCTCGACGAGCAACTTGCCCAGTTTGCCGGTGGTCGTGGTTTTGCCCGCGCCTTGCAGACCGGCCATGAGGATGACGGCAGGCGGGCGGGTGGCGAGGTTCAGCCCTTCGTGCGCGCCGCCCATGATGGCGCGCAGTTCGTCATGCACCACGCCAACGAGCGCCTGCCCCGGCGTGAGCGATTGCAGCACTTCCTGCCCCAGCGCCTTTTCACGCACGCGGGCGATGAAGTCTTTCACTACCGGCAGGGCAACGTCGGCTTCGAGCAGCGCCATGCGCACTTCGCGCAGGGCTTCCTGGGTGTTTTCTTCCGTCAGCCGCGCGTGGCCGCGCAGGGTTTTGACGACTTTGGACAGGCGGTTGGTGAGATTGTCGAGCATGGGGGCAGTTCGCTTCAAAAATCAGATAAAAACGGCGCGGCTTCGGGTACACTGCCGCGCCATATGAACGACGGGATTTTACTGCATCTTCTGGCCGCGGCACTGTACGCCATGCTTTGCGTGGTGCAGGCGGGCGCGCTGTACCGCGCGGGCGGCGCAGGCACCTCCATCGGGCTGGGCAAACGGCTGGTGCTTGCGGGTGCCTTGCTGGTGCATGGCGCGGCGCTGCACGCGGGCATTTTCGGCTCCGGCGCGATGATGTTTGGCGTGGGGTTGGCGGCGTCCTTGATGTTGTGGCTGGCGGTGGCGTTTTACTGGATTGAGGCGTTTTACGCGCGGCTCGATGGTCTCTATCTGCCTGCGCTGCTGGCGGGACTGCTGGGCAGCGTGCTGCCGCTGCTCTTTGACGGGCGCTTTGCCGTGCCCAACGCGCATTCGGCGCTGTTTCGCGCGCATTTCATCGTCGCCATGCTGGCCTACAGCCTGTTTGCGCTGGCCGCGCTGCACGCCATTTTGATGATGGCCGTCGAACAGCAATTGCACAAAGGGCGGCTGAGTCTCTGGGTGGGGCGGCTGCCGCCGCTCTTGACGATGGAAGCCTTGCTGTTTCGCCTGATTGGCGTGGCGTTTGTGTTGCTGACGCTGACGGTGATTTCCGGTTCGGTGTTTTCCATGCAGGTGCTCGGGCAGTTGTTCCGCTTTGAGCACAAGACGGTATTCACGCTGCTCTCGTGGGTGTTTTTCGGCATTTTGCTGTTTGGCCGCTGGCGCCACGGCTGGCGCGGTCGGCGGGCGTTGCGCTGGACGCTGGCGGGCTTTGTGGCGCTGTTGCTTGCATACCTCGGGAGCCGGTTTGTGCTGGAAGTTCTACTGCATCGGGTCGGTTGATTTTGATGCAATGTGTTACCATTGCTTGCCTTTTGTGGTAAAAGCAATGCAATTTAGACCCAGTAAGGTGCCGTCTCCGGCGGTGTCTGTTTGCAGGGTTGAACAGGTGAAACAGAACAAGTCATGGCAACTGCGCAACCGAAATCTCCTTCCGCGACGCCGGTAATCAGCGGCTTTGGGCGCGCGTTGATTCAGAACAAGCGCGTCACCGAGGCCGTATGCGTGGAGGCGATGCAGGCGGCGGCGGGCAACAACAACCAGTTCATCCTCGAACTGGTCAAGCACAAGGCGGGCACGGCGCTGGAATTTGCCGAGTTTGCGTCAGAAACTTTCGGTTACCCGTTGCTGGACATCAGCCGCTACGACAGCGGTGCGGTGGCGAAGGATGCGATTGATGCCAAGCTGAGGGACAAGCACCAGGTGGTGCCGCTGCTGTGCCGCCAGAACCGCCTGACCTTGGCGATTGCCGACCCTTCCAATCTGCGCGTGGTCGATGAGGTGCGCTTCCAGACGGGGTTGCAGGTCGACCTGGTCGTTGCCGAGGCGGACAAAATCGAGCGCTATCTGCAACAGCTCGCCTCCGGTACGGTGGCCGATACGCTCAAGGAACTGACTGCCGAGAGCGGTGCCGAAAACGTGCACATGGAGTCCGATGACGACGGCATACCCGGTGATGATGACGCGGGCGTGGAAGATGCGCCGGTGGTGCGTTTCATCCAGAAAGTGCTGATGGACGCCATCAACCACGGCTCTTCGGACATTCACTTTGAGCCTTACGAAAAGTTCTACCGCATCCGCACCCGCACGGATGGCCAGTTGCGTGAAATCAGCAAGGTGCCGCTGAATCTGCGGGAAAAAATCGCTGCCCGTCTGAAAGTGGTTTCCCGTCTGGATATTGCCGAACGGCGTATCCCGCAGGATGGCCGCATGAAGCTGGTGCTCTCGCGCAGCAAGGCGATTGATTTTCGTGTCTCCACGCTGCCCACGCTGCACGGTGAAAAAATCGTGCTGCGTATTCTTGACCCTTCTTCCGCCATGCTGGGCATTGACGCGCTGGGCTACGAGCCGGACCAGCGCAAGGCGCTGCTTCATGCCATCCAGCGTCCGTATGGCATGGTGCTGGTAACGGGGCCGACCGGTTCGGGCAAAACCGTGTCGCTCTACACCTGTCTGAACATCCTGAATACGGAAGACGTCAATATTTCCACTGCGGAAGACCCGGCGGAAATCAACCTGCCCGGCATCAACCAGGTCAACATGAATGACAAGGCGGGGCTGACTTTTGCTGCCGCGCTGCGCTCCTTCCTGCGTCACGACCCCGACATCATCATGGTCGGTGAGATTCGTGACCTGGAGACTGCCGAAATTGCCGTAAAAGCGGCGCAAACGGGTCACATGGTGCTCTCCACGCTGCACACCAACGATGCGCCCACCACGCTGGAGCGTCTGCGCAACATGGGCGTGGCGCCGTTCAATATTGCCTCTTCCGTCATTCTGATTACTGCCCAGCGTTTGGCGCGCCGCCTGTGCTCGTGCAAGCAGAAAATTTCCGTGCCGCGCGAAGCGCTGCTGGAGGCCGGCTTCACCGAAGAAGACCTGGCCGACACCAGTTGGACGCTCTACGGCCCGAAAGGCTGCGAGCGCTGCAACGGCAGCGGCTACAAAGGCCGCGTGGGCATTTATCAGGTGATGCCGATTACGGAAGAAATGACCCGCATCATCATGACGGGCGGCAATTCCAATGACGTTGCGGATCAGGCGCAGAAAGAAGGTGTGCGCGATTTGCGCCAGTCCGGGCTGCTGAAGGTGAAACAAGGTGTCACCTCGTTGGCAGAAGTCTTGGCGTGTACCAACGAATAGGATTTTTGGATTTTTTTGAAAGGAACCGAACATTATGGCTACTGCAAAAAGACCCGCTGCTGCGGCCAAAAGGCGTCCTGTGCCGGCCAGCCAGCAGATCAAACTGTACAAATGGACGGGTAAGAATCAAGCCGGCAAGGTGGTGAGCGGCGACATCCGCGCGACCAACGAAGGCGTGGTGCGCTCCAACCTGCGTCGCCAGTCCATTACGGTGACCAAAATCAAGCAGGCGCCCATGTCCAAGGGGCGCAAGATTACCGAAAAGGACATTGCGATTTTCATCCGCCAGCTGGCCGTCATGCTGCGTTCGGGCGTGCCGCTGATTCAGGCGCTGGAAATCAGCATTCGCGGCACGAACAACCCGAGCTTTGCGCAGATGCTCTCCGACATGAAAACGGACATCGAGCAAGGTTCCAGCCTTTCGGAAGCCGCATCCCACCATCCGGCGCACTTCGATACGCTGTTTGTCAACCTTGTGGCGGCGGGCGAACAGGCCGGTATTCTGGACGATCTGCTGGAGCGTCTGGCGGCCTACAAGGAAAAAATGCTGGCGATCAAGAGCAAGATCAAATCGGCAATGTTCTACCCGGCGGCCATCATTATTGTGGCCGTGGTGGTGGTCGCCGTGCTGATGATCTGGGTGATTCCGTCCTTCAAGGACGTCTTCAGCAGTTTCGGTGCGGACTTGCCTGGCCCCACCCTGATGGTGATTGGCATTTCCGATTTCTTTGTCGAACACGCTTTCCTGATTTTCGGCGTGCTCATTGCCCTGTTTGCTGCAATCATCTATAGCTACCGGCGTTCTGAAGGGATGCAGGAATTTATCGACCGCACTTTGCTGAAGCTGCCGATTCTGGGCGACGTAATCCGCAAAGCCTGCGTGGCGCGTTGGGCGCGCACGCTCTCGACCATGTTCGCTGCCGGTGTGCCGCTGGTCGAAGCGCTGGAATCCGTCGGCGGTGCGGCGGGCAACCGCGTCTATGTGCACGCCACCAAGGCGGTGCGCTCCGATGTGGCGATGGGCGTGAGCCTGAACGTTGCCATGCACAACACGGAAGCCTTCCCGGTCATGGTTACGCAGATGACCGCGATTGGTGAAGAATCTGGTCAGCTCGATTCCATGCTTTCCAAAGTGGCGGACTTCTTCGAGCAGGAAGTCGATGACGCCGTGGCGGCACTTTCCACCCTGCTGGAACCGATCATTATGGTGGTGCTCGGCGTGATCATCGGCGGCCTGATTGTCGCCATGTACCTGCCGATCTTCAAACTGGGTGCGGCGATCGGCTAAGTCCGGCGAAGTCTCCCCCGTTCCCGTTGTTTTGCAGGGACGCCCGCGCGCAATGTGCCCGGCGTCCCTGCGTGTATTCACAAGGCGGATTTTTCCATGACCGATATTCTGCAAGTGCTGACGCCCGCGCTCCCCTTTCTGCTTGCCCTGCTGGGTCTGTTTGTGGGCAGTTTTCTGAATGTGGTGATTCACCGCCTGCCGATTATCATGGAGCGCGAATGGCAGGCGCAGGCGGCGGAACTGCGCGGCGAAGAGCTGCCCGAGCAAGGGCGCTTCAACCTCGCAGTGCCGCGTTCGCGCTGCCCGCACTGTGGGCACCTTATTACCGCGCTGGAAAACGTGCCGGTCATCAGCTACGTGCTGCTGCGCGGCAAATGCAAGCACTGCCGCGCGCCCATCAGTGCGCGCTATCCGCTGGTTGAACTGCTCTCTGCCATTTTGTGTGGCTACGCGGGCTGGCGCTTTGGCGCAAGCGCGATGACGCTGGGGGCGTTGTTTTTCATCTGGGCGATGCTGGCGCTCACCTTCATTGATTTCGACACACAACTGCTGCCCGACCAGATTACCTTGCCGCTGCTCTGGCTGGGTCTGCTGTTCAACCGGAACGGAACTTTCGTTGAACTGCCGCAGGCGGTCATCGGCGCGATGACCGGTTATCTCGTACTCTGGACGGTGTATTGGCTCTTCAAGCTGCTCACTGGCAAGGAAGGCATGGGCTATGGCGACTTCAAACTGCTCGCCGCCATTGGTGCCTGGCTGGGCTGGGGCATGCTGCCGCTGACGATTATTGCCTCGTCCTTTGTGGGCGCAGCCTTTGGCGTCGGCATGATGGTCAGCGGACGTCTGAAAGGCCAGCCGATTCCCTTTGGCCCCTTCCTTGCCATGGCCGGGCTAATTGCGCTTTTCTGGGGCAAGGAAATCGTCGCACTGTATCTGGACATGCTGTAAGTGGCGCGTGCAGTCATGAAATGCCGCCTGGATGTTCAGGTGAAACGGTTTGCTGCGTGGCTTGCGCGGTGCGTGGCGAGTAGGCAGGGGCGGGGAAAATCTGGGATGATGCGCCCGTTGACCTTGTGCGGAGAGCGACCATGATGGCGGATGCGATGCCCGAAAAAATCGGCGACTGCGAAGTGCTGGAAGAGCTGGGGCGGGGTGCGACCTCTGTGGTCTATCGGGTGCGCCATCCGGCGCACACAGAGCCGGTGGCGCTGAAATACGTGCGTTTTGCGGTGGGACAAGAGCGGGGCAACAACCGGCGGCGTTTGCTGAAACTGTTAAAGGCCGAGGAATACACCGCGCAGCGCCTGCAACATCCTTCCATTATTCGCATTCATGAAGTGGTGGTGAATCAGGATGATGCCTGGGTGGTGATGGAATATTTCGACGGGCGCAGTCTGGAAGAATTTTGTGGCCCTGACCGCCTGCTGCCGCTGGAGCGCGTAATTGCGCTGGTATTGAAATGCTGTGTAGCGCTCGGCTATGCACACGCGCAGGGCGTAGTGCATCGGGACATCAAACCGGCCAACGTGCTGATTGATGAAGAAGACAACGTAAAAATCAGCGACTTTGGTCTGGCGCTGCATCTGAACCGCGTCGCTGGTGAGGATTCCACCTTCATCATGGGCGTGGGTTCGCCCTCGTACATGAGTCCGGAGCAGCTCAAGGGACACCCGCTCAACGAACAGACTGACGTCTATTCGCTGGGCGTGATGCTGTTTTACCTGCTCACCGGGCGGCTGCCTTTTCGGGCGGCGAACGCGGCGGAGCTGATGTTTCAGGTCATCAACGCCGAAGCGCCCTCGGTGACGGCGCTCAACCCCTCGCTGCCGCCGCAAATGGAAGCCATCGTGCGCCGCGCGCTGGCGAAAGACCAGTTTTCCCGCTACAAGCACGCCGCGGATTTGGCCAAGGATTTGTCATCGCTGCATTTCAACGTCGTGCCCAGCCGCCAGCAAGTGACGGTGGAAGATTCGCGCTTCAAGGCGCTGCGCGCCATGCCTTTGCTCGAAGGGATGGAAGACGTGCAAGTATGGGAGCTGGCGCGCATTGCCGCCTGGCGCGACGTAAAGGAAGGCGAGTGCATCTACGCGGAGGCACGCGCGGATACGCGCTTTTCGCTGCTGGTGCGCGGCGCGGTGGCGATGCAGGCGGGTGATCGGCAGGTGGAACGCTACGGGCGCGGCGAACTCTTTGGCGAACTGCCCATGCTGCTGGGCGCGCGAATGCCGCGCGTGAGCTGGGTGGCGCTGGAAGCAAGCTGCCACGCGCAATTCAACCCTTCGGCACTGGCGCTGGCCTCGGAAGAACTGCGCGAGAAAATGATGGCCTATATCGCCGCCAACCTCGCTGAACGCTATCTGGAACGGGCAACGCACGCGCAGGGGTAGCTGCGCGACATTCCTCAGACGCGCGCCGTCTCCGGTGTGGGCGTGGCTGCGGGGGCGGGCAGGGTGCCGGTGTGGTGGATGGTCAGTTCGCGTTGCGGGAAGGGGATGGTAATGCCTGCTTCGGCGCAGGCGGCGTGGATGCGTTGGGTCAGGTGCCAGCGCACGTCCCAGTAGTCGGCGCTTTTCACCCACGGGCGGATGATGAGGTTGACGCTGCTCTCGGCCAGTTCGCTGACCGCGACGCAGGCGGCGGGTTCTTTCAGGATGCGCGTGTCTTCGGCCAGCAGGCGCTCAATCAGCGCGATGGCTTGCGCCGGGTCGTCCTGATAGCCGATGCCCAGTGTCAGGTCGATGCGGCGCGTGGGTTTGGCGTCGTAGTCAATGATGGTGCCTTGGGCAATCTGGTTGTTGGGGATGATGACGCGGCGGTTGTCCGGGGTGCGCAAGGTGGTGGAGAAAATGTGAATTTCTTCCAGAAAACCGGCGACGCCCGCCACTTCAACATAGTGCCCAATCTTGAACGGGCGGATGATGATGAGCATGATGCCGGCGGCAAAATTGGCCAGCGAATCGCGCAGCGCCAGACCCACGGCCAGGCCCGCAGCACCAAAGACGGCGAGCACCGAAGTGGTGGGAATGCCGACGTAATCGAGTACGGCGATGGTCAGCGCAATGAGCAGCACGATGTAGAGCGTGCGCGACAGGAACTGCACCAGCATGTTGTCCAGTTGCTTGTGCTGCATCAGGCGGGTGGCGACATTGATCAGGCGGCGCACCAGCCATTTGCCGACCAGCCAGATGGCCAGCGCGCCCACAATGCGGGCAGTCCAGGGCAGGGCGATGGCGTTCAGCCAGTTTTCGGGCAGGAGCGTGTCAAGTCGGGCAAACAGGTTGTCAATCATGGTCGGCAGGGATGGTGAGGTACAAAGGCAGGCGAGTATGCCTGTTTTCGGCGGCGTTGAGCAATTCAATCAGCGGCGTGTCGCGCTGATAGACGTCGGGCAGGAAGCGGAGCGTGCTGCTGCCGTCATCATTGTCGGCAACGTCCGCCGTCCAGTAGGCAATCAGGATGGGCACGGTTTCCAGCAGTTCGACCTTGTGCGTTTTGCCGCTGGCGAGCAGTGCGCGCAGTTCGTCGTTTTGCATCGTGCCGGTGTCTTCCAGCAACATGCGCACGAGTTCCATGATGTGTTCGACCCGCACGCAGCCCGAGCTGGTGGCGCGCTGGTCTTGTGCAAAAAGGCGCTTGCTGGGCGTGTCGTGCAAATAGATGGCAAACGGGTTGGCAAAACGCAAAATGGCTTGACCGAGGGCGTTGCCCGCGCCGGCGTCCTGCCGCAGCAAAATGCCCGGCGGCGGGTCGTTCCAGTCGATGCTGGCGGGGTCAAGTTCCTGGCCGCTGCGGTCCAGTACGCGCATCCGCTGGCGGGCAAGATATTCGGGGTCTTCGCGCAGGCGCGGCAGTTTGTCTTCTTTCAGGATGGTGGGCGGCACCGTCCAGGTGGGGTTGAGCGTGACTCGCTCAATTTCCGAACGCAGCGGCGGCGTGGCGCGGCTGCGCTGGCCAACCTGCACGCGCGCCTGCCATACGGTTTGCCCGTCGCGCACGTAGCGCACGGTGGCTTCCGGAATGTTGGCCAGCACGATGTGCGCATTGAGCAGATTGTCCGGCGTGGCCAGCCAGCGGATGCGTTCCAGATTGGCGCGAAGCTGTTGCTGGCGGCGCGCGTAGGAGACGTTAAGCGCCTCGCGCGTGGTCTGGCCGACGTTGCCGTCCGCGTTCAGCCCGTGCGCCCGCTGAAATTGCCGCACGGCCTCGGCAAGCTGCGGGTCGTAGAAACGGTCGGCGCTGGCGCTGTCGGGCGTA
>JAFSWK010000058.1 GCA_017444505.1 Rhodocyclaceae bacterium
CAATGTCCGGACGGTATTGCGGATGCGATAGATTTTCTTGTGGAAAATCAGTCGACTGCGGGGGGCGTTGTTGGCGAGGTGGACGGCGCGGTCATCTGAGGGCATGGAAAGGGCGAAGCGGGCGGGTTAGACGGGGTTGTCGACATCCAGAAATTCCACGGCGATGCCGTAGTGCTGGCGGAGGTGTTCGCCCAGGGCGCGGATGCCGTCGCGTTCGGTGGCGTGGTGGCCGCAGGCGAGGAAGGCCACGCCCGATTCGCGGGCAAGATGGGTGCAGGGTTCGGAAATTTCGCCGGTGATGAAGGCGTCCGCACCGGCGTCGATGGCGGCTTCAAACCAGCCTTGCGCGCCGCCGCTGCACCAGGCCAGCGTGCGGATGGTGCGCGCTTCGTCGCCAATGACCAGCGGTTCGCGCCCGTAGCTTTGCGCCAGTTGGTGCGCCAGCGCGTCCAGACGGATGGGCGCGGGCGCTTCCCCCAGCCAGCCGAGGTCTTCGTCTCCAAAATGCCCACGGGGCTGCCAGCCGAAACGCTGCGCGATTTGCGCGTTGTTGCCGCATTCGGGGTGGGCGTCCAGCGGCAGGTGATAGGCCAGCAGGCTGATGTCGTTGCGAATCAGCGTGCCGAGGCGACGGCGGCGAAGGCCGGTGATGCGCGGGCTTTCGTTGCGCCAGAAATAGCCGTGATGCACCAGCACGGCGTCAAAATTGTGCGCCACGGCATAATCCAGCAAGGCTTGGCAGGCGGTCACGCCGGTGAGCAGGCGGGTGACGTGGGGTCTGCCTTCCACTTGCAGGCCGTTTGGGCAATAATCCTTAAAGCGGGCGGCTTCCAGATAGGTGTCCAGATGGTCGACGAGTTCGGTCAGCGCGATGGTGGGGGCGTTTCCGGTCATGATGGTTTGCGTGCGGGAAAGTGAATGAAACAGATTTGGCTCATTTTTGCACAGGCGGTGACGATTGTCGTCGCTGCCGTGTTTGCGGTCTCGGCGCTGAAGCCGCAGTGGCTGGGCGGCACGGTGGTGCGCGTGGCGCAGGAAGTGGTGCATCCGGCGGGCACGGGCGGCGGCAATACGCTGTCGTATGCCACGGCGGCGCAGCGGGCGCTGCCGGCGGTGGTGAGCATTGTGGTGACGCTCTCGCCCGAGGCGGTGCGCGAGCGCACGCCCAACCCGCTGCTGGAAGACCCGTTTTTGCGCCGTTTTTTTGAAGGGCTGCCCGATGCGGATACGCTGCCGCCCGAAGAGGAAGGAGAGGCCGATAGCGGCTTTGGTTCGGGCGTGATTGTGTCGGAAGATGGCTATGTGCTGACCAACAACCACGTCATCGAAAACGGCGACGGCATCGAAGTGGGGCTGAACGACGGGCGCAGCTTTCCGGCGCGGCTGGTGGGTGCTGACCCGGAATCGGATGTGGCCGTGCTGAAAATCGACACGCGCGAGGCGTTGCCCGCGATGACCTTTGCGGGCAACGAAAGCCTGCGCATTGGCGACGTGGTGCTGGCCATCGGCAACCCTTTCGGCGTCGGCCAGACGGTGACGATGGGCATCGTCTCGGCACTGGGGCGCAGCGAGCTGGGGCTGAGTACGTTCGAGAACTACATTCAGACCGATGCGGCCATCAATCCGGGCAATTCCGGCGGCGCGCTGGTCGATGGCGACGGCAATCTGGTCGGCATCAACACGGCGATTTTTTCGCGCAGCGGCGGCTCGCTGGGCATTGGCTTTGCCATTCCGGTGTCGCTGGTGCGGCATGTGATGGATGAAATCATCGCCCACGGCAGTGTTACACGCGGCTGGGTGGGCGTGGAAATTCAGGAATTGACGCCGGAGCTGGCCGAATCCTTCCGCGTGCAGGACAGGGAAGCGAAAACGCTGATTGCCGGTGTGCTGGCCGAAGGGCCGGCCTACAAGGCGGGCGTGGAACCGGGCGACATTCTGCTGTCCATCGACGGTCAGCCGATTGGCAGCCCGAAAGACATGCAAACCCGCGTGGCGGCCATTCGCCCCGGCGATTCGGCAAAATTCACGTTTTTGCGCGACGGTCGCGAAGTGGCGATGAACATCGAAATCGCCCGCCGTCCGCTGCCCAAGGACATGCGCCGCTGATGTGCGCGCGCCGCTGCGGGCGGGGTTTCGGGCGGCAGCGGCGTGCAAGAGTCCCTCTGCTGCCTGTGGCGCGTGCAACACCCGTCGTAGCGCTCGTTTGCGCAGTTTCCACACTTGGCGGCGGTGCTGGCGTATACTTACCGCGCGTGCGCGAAAATTGTGCGACCGTCATCGCCGCGCTGCCGACAGGCTGAAAGGCAGCGCCAGTTTGCAGCATCTGACCCGTATCCCTGGAGAAGACGCATGAATCAAGATGTGTGTGTAGCCGCCATTCAGATGGTTTCCAGCATGCAAGTGCAGGCCAATTGCGCCTGCGCGGAACAACTGGTGGCCAAGGCGGCGCAGGCGGGGGCGCAGATTGTGGCGTTGCCGGAGTATTTTCCGCTGATCGGGATGCGCGAAGATGGCGCGCTGCAATATGCCGAAGCCGATGGCGAGGGGCCGTTGCAGGATTTTTTGCGTCAATTGGCCATTCGTCACCGCATCTGGCTGGCGGGCGGCACGGTGCCGTTGCGTGGTGATTCGTCTGGCAAGGTGCGCAACAGTTTGCTGGTGTTTAACCCGCAGGGCGAGCGTGTGCTGCGTTACGACAAGGTGCATCTGTTCAGCCTGGAACGCGGCAGCGAACGCTATGATGAATCGGCGGTGATGGAGCCGGGGCGCGATGTGTGTTCGTTTATGACGCCGTTTGGGCACGTGGGCGTGGCGCTGTGTTATGACCTGCGTTTCCCCGAGCTGTTCCGCAAGTTTGCCGGCGTGGACATGATTGTTCTGCCGGCGGCGTTCACCTATGGCACCGGGCAGGCGCACTGGGAAGTCTTGCTGCGCGCGCGCGCCATCGAAAACCAGTGCTACCTCATCGCCAGCGCGCAGGGCGGGCGGCACGAAAGCGGGCGCAACACCTGGGGGCAAAGCATGATTGTCGACCCCTGGGGCGAAATTCTCGCGCAGCAGGCGCAGGGCGAGGGTGTGGTGATGGCCAAATGCTCTGTGCGGCGTTTGCAGCAGGTGCGCGCCATGCTGCCCGCGCTCAACCATCGGGTACTGTAAAAAACGCCCCCGCAGAAGGCGACAGGAAACGGACAGGAAACGCGCGCTTTTCTCTTTTGACCCCGCTGTTGTATTGACCCCTTCACCATGAATGCCCCCGCTACCGTTGCGGACGCGCTCACCATTGCCCGTCCGGTTTTGCTGACTGCGCACGGACTGGATGATGCCGCGCTGGAGCAAACTTTCGCCCGCCTGACGGCGCACCGCCTCGATTACGCCGACCTCTATTTCCAGTACGCCGTGTATGAAGGCTGGAGCCTGGAAGAAGGCATTGTGAAATCCGGCAGTTTCAGCATCGACCAAGGCGTGGGCGTGCGCGCCGTCTGTGGCGAAAAAACCGCCTTTGCCTACTCGGATGACATCAGCGCCGCCGCATTGCGTTCGGCGGCGGATACCACGCGGGCGATTGCTGGCGCGGGCGGTGAAGGCCGCGTTTGCGCCGCGCGTCCGTGCGCGGTGCCGGCGTTGTATACCGCCGAGAACCCGCTGCATCAGATGGACGCCACCGACAAGGTGCGCCTGCTGCACCGGCTGGAACAATTCGCCCGCGCCGAGGATGCGCGCGTGCTGGAAGTCATGGCCGGTCTTTCCTTGTCCTGGAATGTCGTGCTGATTGCGCGTCACGATGGGTACATGGCCGCAGACGTGCGCCCGCTGGTGCGCGTATCCCTCACCGTCATTCTTACCGAAGGCGGGCGGCGCGAACAAGGTCACGCCGGCGGCGGCGGACGCTTTGCGCTGCACCGTCTGGATGACGAATTGCTGCGCCAGCTGGCGCGCGAAGCGGTGCATCAGGCGCGCACCAATCTGGCTGCCGCGCCCGCACCGGCGGGGGAAATGACGGTGGTGCTCGGCCCGGGCTGGCCGGGCATTTTGCTGCACGAGGCCATCGGTCACGGGCTGGAAGGCGATTTCAACCGCCGTGGCACCTCGGCCTTTTCCGGGCGCATTGGTGAGCGCGTCGCCGCCGAGGGCGTCACCGTCGTCGATGACGGCACCTTGCCGGAGCGCCGTGGTTCGCTGAGCATGGATGACGAAGGCACGCCCACGCAGTGCACCATGCTGATTGAAAACGGCATTCTGGTCGGTTATCTGCAAGACGCGCTGAACGCGCGGCTGATGGGCACGGCGAGTACCGGCAACGGGCGGCGCGAATCGTTTGCGCATCTGCCCTATCCGCGCATGACCAATACCTACATGCTGGGCGGCAGTCATGCGCCGGAAGAAATCATCGGCTCGGTGCAAAAAGGGCTGTACGCGGCCAATTTCGGTGGCGGGCAGGTGGATATTACCTCGGGCAAGTTTGTCTTTTCTGCGTCCGAGGCGTATTTGATTGAAAACGGCAAAATCACCCATCCGGTCAAAGGCGCGACCCTGATTGGCAATGGCCCGGACGTGCTGACCCGCGTGCGCATGATTGGCAACGACATGGCGCTCGACCCCGGCATCGGCACCTGCGGCAAACAGGGGCAAAGCGTGCCGGTGGGCGTCGGCCAGCCGACCTTGCGCATCGACGGCCTGACGGTGGGCGGTACGGATTGAGCGCGCCCGCGCGCGCGTTTGCAAGGAGACCCTGCGATGAAAGCATCCGGCGCGTTGCGCGAGGAAATTTGCTATCCCTTCCTCTACGAGACTTCCTGGCTGTGCGATTACGAGGTTGCCACCGACGAGCTGTGCGGCCTGATTGGCGCAGCGCTGTCATTGCTGCCGCCCGAGATGGCGGACATCGCCGCCGACCTTGACCGCCTGCAACCGCTGGCCTTTCACCTCAACGGTTCGCTGCGCGGGCGGCTGGCGGTGGAGGAGGCCGATGTGGACTGGCTGCGCGCACGGCTGGAACAGTATCGGGACGAGGTGCGCGATGGCCACGCCGGTTTCATCCTGCCGCGCGGCGAAATGCCCGTGCCGTACCTGTATCAAGGCACTTCGGCGGCGAAACGCGCCGTGCGCCTGATGGTGCGCATTGAGCAGGAAGGGCGGGAAATTCCGGACGTGTTGCCCCGCTTGTGCAATCTGATGGGCAATTTTTTCTTTGTGCTGGCGCGCGTCATCAACCGGCGGCGCGGCGTGGCGGAAATTCCCTTCGTCAGCAAAAGCTACGGCTGAGGCGGCCACGGCGGCGGGGCGCGCCAGTGCATCCGCCCGCTGGCAAGGTCGTATTCGGCCAGCGTACTCAATGCGCCGCCAATCTTTGCGGCTTCATAACGCAGCAATTTCAGCCGCCGCACGGTGAGCGCCAGCGGCGGCGCATCGTTCAGGCAGGCAAAGCGTTCGGCCACTTGCGCGCACGGCCAGGCGTCGGCATAGAGGCCGACGGTGACGTGCGGCACATAGGCGCCTTGCGGGTGCTGCGGGTTGTCCGTGTGCGTGTGCAGGCAGCGGTGCAGTGCGGCGAGCGTTTGAGCCTCGTCGCGCACGGTAAGGAACGGGGCGGCGGCGAAACTTTCCAGCGCGCCGATTTCGATGCGGAAAGCGCCCGGATTGCGCGCGCGTAGCGCGGCAAGCTGGGCGGCGATGTCTTGCGCGTCAAATTCATCGGGCGCGCCCGGCTGCGTTTGCGCCGGAAAACCGCACACCGCCAGCGTGATGTGCGGCTGGCGGCGGTAATTTTTCAGCAGCAAACCCGCCAGCGCACGGCGGGCGGTGCGCACACGCGCGCGCACTTCGGGGGTGTTCGCGTCAATGCCCCACAGTGCGTACTGCGCGCGCCCCTGCCGCCATTCGGGAAAATCGCGGCATTCATTGCGCAGCGTGTGGCCAGCGGCAAGAAACTGCTGGCGAAGACGGGCGGCAGACGGCAGGTTCATTGTGGCGCAGGGGGGCGCGCTCAGGCTTGTCCGGAGATGGCCGGGCACAGACCGGAGACGGCTTGCGGCGCAGGCGCGCTTGCCGGGATTTCGGGACGGATGTGCACGCGGTTGCGCCCGGCGGTTTTGGCTTGATAGAGCTGGGCGTCGGCCTGCCGGATGAGGTCGTGGATGCTGGCCTGCTGTGCGTGGCCGGAAACCTCGCCCGAGACGATGCCGATGCTGGCGGTGACGCGCGCGTAGGGAGAGTGTTCGTGCGGAATGTTGAGCGCTTCGATGGCGGCACGAATGCGTTCGCCAAACAGGGCGGCTTGCTGATGCTCGCACTGGCACCAGAAGAGGATGAATTCTTCGCCGCCATAGCGGCCACAGAAATCGTAGGGACGCTGCCCGGCGTGGCGGTCAATGACCTTGCCGACGGTGGTGAGCACCGCATCGCCGGCGGCGTGGCCGTAGCGGTCGTTGTAGTGTTTGAACCAGTCGACGTCGAGCATGGCGATGGTGAGCCGGTGGGGCGCGGAGGCCAGCAGCGGGCGGATGTTGGCAAGATAGTTTTCCAGCCCCTGACGGTTGGCCAGCCCGGTGAGCGCGTCTTGCTGGGCGAGGCTTTGGAGTTTTTCCTGCTTGAGGAAACTGTCCAGCCGCCGGTGGTCCTGAATGGCGCTCAGGGCTGCGCCCATGCAATTGACGAGGACAAACGAAATCAGCACGTGCGGCAGGTCGTCGGTGGGCAGGTAGATGGCGCGCGAACCGACATAGGTGAGCGTAATCGTCCAGTTGACCAGACTGGCCGCGCCCCAGTGCTGCGCGCCGACCATGTAGTTCAGGAAGATGATAATCATCAGCAGTTCGTAAGGAATGTCGCCTTGGCGCTGGAAGGCAATCCAGGCGACATAGCAGACGATGATGCCGTAGGCGAGGGTAAACAGGGGCACCAGCCGCCAGGCGACGCGCAGCGCCCATTCATGGCGCGTCAGCTCCACGCCCAGACACAGCAGCGGGATGATGAAAAAGGCGTGGGCACCCGCCAGCAACATGCCAGCGGGCGCAGAAGGCAACATGAGATTGGCGCTAATCAGCGTGAAATTGATAATCAGGGTGACCATCAACATGCTGAGCAGTTGCGGCTGCTCGATGAGGCCGCGCAGGCTGTCGAAGCGGGCGCGGTCTTCGCGGGTGACGGTGATTTCGCGCGGCGTGAGCGCGGCGATGTACGCGCCGGGTTCAAAGGGTTTGGCACCGGCAGGCGCTTCGCTGATTTTGCTGAGGCTGGGGTCGATTTCGTGCGTGCACACCAGATTGCGCCCGCTTTCCTTGGCCAGGTAGAGGGCGCGGTCAGCCTTGTCCAGCAGTTTGTGGCTGTCTTCGCCCGGCTCGGGCACGTGACGGGTGACGCCTACGCTGACGGTGACTTTGCCGTGGCTGCTCTTGGCGTGTTCAATTTCGGTGGCTTCGACGGCGCGGCGCAGCCCTTCGCCCAGCGTGCAGGCATCTTGCCGGGGGTTGAACCATACGGCGACAAACTCTTCGCCGCCATAGCGGGCGACGTAGTCGGGCTTGGGCGTGGCCTGACGGGCGATGGTGCGCGCGACGGTGGCCAGCACGTTGTCGCCAGCGGCGTGGCCGTAGTGGTCGTTGTAGTGCTTGAAATGGTCGACATCAATCATCGCTATGGCCAGCGAGGCTTGTTCGCGCGTGGCCTGACGAATCAGGCGCGGCAGCAGGGCGCGCAAATCGCGGCGATTGGGCAGGCCGGTGAGCGGGTCGTGACGGCTTTGTTCCAGAAAGGTGTTGTTGATGAGAAAGTGATGGCGGGTGACGCGCTCCAGCGTGTGGCTGGAAAACAGGCTCGCCACCATGGCCAGCAGGATGTAGATGGTGTGCAGGCGGCACAAGGTGGCGTCGGCCTGCCAGAGCCATTCGGGCACGGCCAGCAGGATGGCAGCGAGCAAACACGGCCAGACGGCATAGCGCCACGGTATGCTGCCAATCAGCGGCGCAAAGAGGGTGAGCAGCAGCAAGAGCTGATAGGTGTGCAAAAAACCGTAATAGCCGGAAACCCACTGGCTGGAACTGAGTACGCAGACGCCCACCGTCATGCACAGCGTGGTGAGCATGGGCATCCGCGGGGTAAAGCGCGGCAAAAACGAGGCCGCCATCCAGCCCAGCCAGCAGAGGAAAAAGATTGGCACGCGGCTGATGATGGGCAGCGTGGGCGTGTGCGCGGGCAGATGGCGCAGGTCGGCCAGACAGAGGAAAAAGCTGGCGTACAGGGTGATGCCCAGCGCGTAGCGGGTCAGTTTGCGGTCGCGCTCGACGAGGTGAAGCAGGTACTGGTCTTCCAGCTCAGGATTTTTGAAACGCAAACTCCACCACGCCCCGGAGGCGGCAAGCCGGGAAGAACGGGCAGAAGGAAGGCGCCACTGCGTGGCGTCCGTGCTGGGGGTGTTCATTGCGCGATGGTTGGGGAAAGGGCTGCCAGAGCGAAATGGTTGGGGAAAAACGGCACGGCAGGCTCGCGTAGACGAACCGTGTGAGATTGTATCAGGGGGGGATGGAAGGCGGTCAAAAATCTGCCTGCGGCGTGCTGGCGTAGATGGCGATGCGGTCGCGCCCTTCGGCTTTGGCGCGGTAGAGGGCGCGGTCAGCATCGGTAATCAGCTGGGTGACGGCGGCCATGTCGGCCAGCGGCGCTTGCGTGCGGGCGTGGCCGACGCTGATGGTGAGCTGACCGGTGCGGCTCTGGCTGTGGGGGATGCGCAATGTGCGAATGGCCGCGCAGAGCTGTTCGCCCAGCGTGGCGAGGTCGGCTTGCGGGTGGGCGCGCCAGAGCAGCAAAAATTCTTCGCCGCCATAGCGCACGGCCAGCGCTTCGGGCTGCATGGCGTGCTGGCGCAGGGTGTGCGCGACGGCGGTCAGTACGCTGTCGCCAGCGGCGTGGCCGTAGTAGTCGTTATAGTCCTTGAAGTGGTCAATGTCGGCCATGGCGACGGTAAAGGCTTGCCCGCCACGAGCCAGCGCGGGCTGCAAGGCGGCGAGATGACGCTCCAGCCCGGTGCGGTTGGCCAGCCCGGTGAGCGAATCGTGCAGCGCCAGCGTTTGCAGGCGCTCTTTTTTGATGAAACTGTCGAGGGCGCGCAAATCCTGCACGCGCCCCACCAGCGTGCCGACAATGTTGACCAGAATGAAGGCGCTGGCCGTGCCGGTGAGCGAGTCGAAATAGGAAGAAGGGGCGTAGTGCAGGTAGAGAAAGACGTTGAGCGCCGAGAGCGACCAGGCCGCCAGCGCCGCAGCAATCCAGGATTGCCCGCCGACGATGTAAATCTGGTAGAGACTGATGAGGATGATTTCATACGGCACGTAGCCGCCGCGCGATAGCGCGTAATAAAAGGCATAGCTGTAACACAGGCCGGGAACGAAGATGACGAAGGGCAGCAAATAGCGCGATTTGCGCAACGCCCAGTCTTGCCGGGAAAGATAGAGCGAAACCAGCAGCGAGGGGACGATGACGCTGAGAATCAGGGTAATAAACGGACGCGAGACTTCTTGCGCGAGGTTCAGGTGGCTGACTAGGGCGTTGCACAGATTGAGCAACAGACACAACAGCCCGGCGTGAAAAAGCTGGTGGCGCTCGTAGAGGCCGCGCTCGCGCGCGAAGCGGCGGCGCTCTTCATGGGGCAGTTGTTCGGCTCTGTCGACGAAGCTGGCGCGGGCAGATGGCTGCGCCGGACGACGGGCGGCAGGCCAGGTGACGGCGGCCAGTACGTCTTCCGGGCGGGTTTGCGCCGTGGGGGCAAGCCCGACGGCTCCGACGCTGATGCTGATTTTCCCTAGCGGGCTGAGTGCGTGCGGCAGCCCCAGACGCGATACGGCCTGACGCAGCCCTTCGCCCAGCGGCAGCGCCTGCGCGGTGTCGTGACGCCAGACGGCGACAAATTCTTCACCGCCATAGCGGGCGACAAAATCGGGGCGCGGCCAGGCTTGCTGGCTGATGGCTTGGGCAATGGCGATGAGCACCGTGTCACCGGCGCTGTGGCCGTAGTGGTCGTTGTAGGCCTTGAAATAATCGACATCAAACATGGCCACGGCGATGTGCCCGTTGTCTTGCGCGCAGCGTTGCAGCAACTGGGGCAAGAGCTGGTCCAGCTCGCGGCGATTGGGAAGCCCGGTGAGCGCATCGCGCCGGCTTTGTTCCAGATAGCGGTTGTTGGTCAGAAAGTGCTGGCGCGAGTGGCGCTCAATGACAAAGCCGCCAAAAATGCCGGTGACCGCCGCCATGGCGAGAAAGCCAATATGCAGGTTGCGCAGGCCGAGGTCGGGCTGGTAGTGCCATTCGGGCGCGCCAATCATGGCGGCGGCCAGCAGCGTGCAGGGCGCGCCCAGCCGCCACGGCAAACAGCCGGCCAGACAGGCAAACAGCGGAATGACCAGCATGGGCTGATAGTGGCGAACGACGCCGTTTTCCCACGAAATGCACAGACTGAGGGAAAAACAGCCAATGCACAGCAGCACGCTGATGAAGACCAGCCACGTCTGGCCGGGGGTGATTTTGTGTTGCCAGCAGGCGTACAGACACAAGCCCCAGCAGGAGAGAAAAAGCGGCAGGCGCAGCGCCAGCGTGCCCAGCGCGGTGTCCGGCGGCAGGGTGTAAAAATCGGCTATGTACATCACCACAGCGGCAATCAGCGCGACGAGGGCGATGCTGCGCGAAAGCGGACGGTCGCGCTCGCGCATCTGGGCGATGAAGCTCGCTTCCAGCCCGGCATCCTTGAAGCGCAGCGACCAGAAGGCGTCGGCCTGCGGCGCAGCGCTGGCCGCAGGGAAAAGGGGCGACGAGGAATCGGCGGGGGCTTCAGGCATGGCGCGGGCAGACAGGCACGCGGGCGGCGTGCGGGGCACGAAAGGTGCCATTTTCCTCGCTCCGGGCAGGAAAAGAAACTATTGCGTGTCGGCCTGGGGGGAATCGTCTTCGAGGCCTTGCCCGGCGTGCCAGAGGGCGTCGGCGGGCGGTTCCTGCGCGCCTTGCGGCAGCAGGTGTTCGCTTTGCAGTACCAGCCGGTTTCTGCCCGTGGCCTTGGCGCGATAGAGGGCGGTGTCGGCGCGGCGAATCATGCGGTCGAGGTTTTTCATGCTGTTGTCGGCAGAAATGGTGCCATGCGCGATGCCGATGCTGACCGTCACGCGCCCGTGGCGGCTTTTTTCGTGCGGGATGTTCAGGTCGCGCACGCCCTGACAGACGCGCTCGCCCAGCGTGCGCGCGTCTTTTTCGCGGATGTGATACCAGATGAGAAGGAATTCCTCGCCGCCATAGCGGGCGGCAAAGTCATACGGGCGCTGGCGCTGTTCGGCAAGTTCCTGGCCGATGGCGGTGAGCACTGCGTCGCCGGCGGAGTGTAAGTAGTGGTCGTTGTAGTCCTTGAAATGGTCGATGTCGACCATGGCCACGGCGACGATGCGCTCGGATTGATCGAGCAGCGGCAACAGGGTGCGGAAATAGTTTTCCAGCCCCTGACGGTTGGCCAGCCCGGTGAGGGTATCCTGCGAGGCGATGTTTTCGAGTTTTTCGCTTTTCAGGAAGGTGTCCATCCCGCGCCGGTCCTGGCTCATGGCGACGAAGGCACCGAGGATGTTGAGGGTGACGAACGGGCCGGCCAGCCCGACGAGATCAATGCTGGTATATGCCGCCCAGATGATGATGCACATGAAGGTGAGCAGCCAGGCGGTGAGGGCGGCGCTGCGCCAGGATTGCCCGCCGATGACGTAGACCTGAAAGATGGTGAGCAGCATGATTTCGTAAGGCACCTTCTCAAAGGGAATGTCGATGCCGTGCGAAAAAGCGCTGTAAAAGCTGTAGCAGAAGGCGCTGCCGCAAATGATTACGACAGCAGGCACGATGAGACGGGCGTGTTTTTGCGCCCAGGGCTGGGGACACAGATAACAGCCGATGAGCAAGGTGGGCACCACGATGATGGCCTGCATCATGATGGTGACGTGCGAGACAGAAGGAGTGAGGTTGAAAAAATTGACCAGCGCCAGCAAAAAGTGGACAAACACGTTGGCGATGGAAATCTGGCGCAGGGCGCGCCATTCGTAGAGGCCACGGATGCGGTTCCAGCGCTTGTGGTCATCGGCTGTGGCAGGAATCAGGCTGAGGAAGCCGATTTCCTTGTCGGCGGCGCGCGCCGCTTCGTCGGGCGGCATACCGTGCGCGGATTGCGTGGCGAGCAAGGCGGCCATCGAGTCAATCTTCACGCAGTTGCGCCCGGAATTTTTGGCGCGGTAGAGGGCACGATCCGCCCCGGCCAGCAAGGCGGGCGCTTTGGTGCGGGCGGTGGGATACTGGCTGGTGACGCCGACGCTGATGCTCACCATGCCGTGGCCGCTGCGCTCGTGCACAATGTTCGTTTCCTGCACCGCGCGGCGCAGCCCTTCGCCCAGCGTGGTGCCGTCGTGCGTGGGATTGAACCAGATGGCGGCAAATTCTTCGCCACCATAGCGGGCGACAAAATCGGGCGGATACTGGGCGTGACTGGAAATGGCTTCGCCCACGGCGCTGAGCACACGGTCGCCAGCGGCGTGGCCGTAGTGGTCGTTGTAGTCCTTGAAGTGGTCGACATCAATCATCGCCACGGCAATGGCGACTCTTTCGCGCGCGGCCTGGCGCAGAATGCGCGGCAGGAAAAAATCCAGCTCGCGGCGATTCGGCAGCCCGGTGAGCGGGTCGCGCCGGCTTTGTTCCAGAAAATTGATGCCGACCAGAAAGTGCTGGCGCAACTGGCGCTCCCGGATATACCCCGCACAGAAGCTGAAAAACGCCGCGCACAGGATGTAGGCCAGATGCAGGTTGCGCACGTTGGCGTCGGGCTGGTAGCACACTTCCAGCAAGGCCAGCGCCAGCGCCGAACCAAAGGTGACGACGGTGCAATAGCGCCAGGCCAAACAGCCAATGAAACACGACAACATCGGCACCAGCAACAAGATCTGGTAGGGGATGTAAATCTGATACAGCCAGCCGATCCACAACGGGGAAATCAGCGCCAGAGAGGCACCGAGGGCAAAACACATGAGGGCGGGCTGCGACCAGCGCGTGACTTCTTTCTGGTAGATGGCGCTCGTCCAGCCGAAGGCGCAGATGGAAAACAGCGGGATGCGCAGCAGCAGGGAAGTCCACGCCGCTTCGCTGGGCATGAGGCGAAAATCGGTGACGCTGAACAGCAAGACGGCCAGCAACGTGGTGATGAGGATGTTGCGCGACCCCGTGCGGTCTTGCAGCATGATTTGGGTGATGAAGCGGCTCTCCAGCGCGGCGTCCTGAAAGCGCAGGCTGCGATGCTGGGGCGTGCGGGGGGCTGCCGTCCTGGGGAAGTTGGACGAAGGAGGGGATTGCGCTGCTTGTTGTTGGCTCATCGCACGTCAGTTTTTGGGAGGGGCAGGGCAGACGGCGTGGTGCGCTGCGCTGTCGGGTTTTTATTGTATCCGGAAATTATTGGCCGCAAGCAGGCTCTTCGACGGGCGGGGCGGGCGGCGCAGGCGGCGGCGCGTGGGGTTCGTGCAGGCCGGTAACGCCAGCGGTGAGCATGAAACGCATGGCTTCTTCCATGCCCATTTCCAGCGGTTCGACGCGCGAACGCGGCACCGAAAGCGCATAGCCGCCGACCATGTAACTCATCGGGAAATACACCAGCACATTGCCTTCGCCACCAAAGGGCGCGGCGATGGCGCGCAGGTCGTCGCGCGTGACCAGCCCGATGGCCTGCACGTCTTCGCCAAAACGCACGCAGACGACTTGCTGATAGGTTTTCTTTTTCATCGGCGAGAAGTAGTCCATGAAGTCGCGCAGCGCCGGGTAAATGAGCTTGACCAGCGGAATGCGGTAGAGCAGCCGCTCAATGCGCGAAAAGAGCATCTGCACCACGTAGGTGTGCATCAACATGCCGACGATGAACAGCGCCCCCAGCGCCAGCACCACGCCCACGCCGGTGGGCAGGTGCATCCCTTCGGGCAGCACCGAGGCGAGCATCTCGCCCAGCCAGCGCTCGGCGCCAGCAATCGCCCAGTAGAGCAGGTAAAAGGTAAGCAGCACCGGAATGACGGTAATCAGGCCGGTGAGAATGTTGCGCGTGATGATGCCCATAACAAACTGTGCAAAAAGCGGAAGTAAATCCGCATGGTAATCGCATCGGCCATTTCGTGCATGATTTTTCTGCGTGACGCGAACAGACACAATCCGCGCCGTGCATTGGTTAGAATAAGGCGCCGCGCCCGGCGGCTGTCTTCGCCTTTCAGGAGTGTTCCCGCATGACTTTGACCGACCTTCGCTATCTGGTCGCGCTGGCCCGTGAATGCCATTTCGGGCGTGCCGCCGAAGCCTGCCACGTCAGCCAGCCGACGCTGTCCGTGGCCATCAAGAAGCTGGAAGACGAACTGGGCGTGCCACTGTTTGAACGCGGCGCGAGCGAAGTGCGCATCACCACGGCAGGTGCCATGGTGGTCGAACAGGCCGCGCGCGTGCTGGCCGATGCGGCGCGCATCCCCGAACTGGCGCAAAGCGGGCGCGACCCGCTGCTGGGGCCGCTGCGCGTGGGTGTCATCTACACCATCGGCCCCTATCTGCTGCCCAAGCTGATTCCGCTGGTGCATGAGCGCGCGCCCAACATGCCGCTGATTATCCAGGAAAACTACACGACCAATCTGGTCGCCGCGCTCAAACAGGGCGAGCTGGATGTGCTGATTTTGTCTTTGCCGCTGGATGAATCCGGCGTCGTCACCCAGCCGGTCTATGATGAACCGTTCCGCGTGCTCTTGCCCGCCCAGCATGAGTGGACGCGGCAGAAAGCCATCGACCCGCTGGCGCTGGTGAAGGAACACATGCTGCTGCTGGGCGTGGGCAACTGCTTCCGCGACCAAGTGCTGCAAGCCTGCCCGCCGTTGCAGAACAACAGCGCCCTGCAACGCACCTTTGAGGGCAGTTCGCTGGAAACCATCCGCCACATGGTGGCCACCGGGCTGGGCATTACCGTGCTGCCGAGCACGGCTGCCGACAACCTGCCCGAGCATAACCCGCTGGTGGCGGTGCGTCCGTTTACCGGCCAGTCGCCTTCGCGGCGCATCGTGCTGGCCTGGCGGGTCACCTATCCGCGCGGCGGTGCCATCGACGTTTTGCGCCAGGCCATTTTCGATACCGACTTGCCCGGTGTGCAATTCGTGGGCGCGAAACCGCCGCAATCGCAGGCATAGCTTTTCCCAACTGGACGCGCGAAAAAGCCAGTCCTATCATAATTTCCACTTTCCGCCCGCTGCGGCGGAAACGCTACAAGACCTGTCCCTGCACGGGGCAAACATACACGGAGGAAAACATCATGAAAATCGACATCGGCATCAGCCAGAAAGACCGCAAAGCCATCGCCGCCGGGCTGTCCCGCCTGCTGGCGGATAGCTATACGCTGTATCTGACCACGCACAATTTTCACTGGAACGTCACCGGCCCGATGTTCAACACGCTGCATTTGATGTTTGAGACGCAGTACAACGAACTGGCGCTGGCCGTCGACCTGATTGCCGAGCGCATCCGCGCGCTGGGCGCGCCCGCACCGGGCACGTACAGCGAATTTACCAAGCTGGCGTCCTTGAAAGAGCCGCCCGCCGGCTTGAGCGCCGAAGAGATGATTCGCCACCTCGTCATCGGGCAGGAGACCGTGGTGAAAACCGCGCGCAGCATTTTCCCGCTGGCCGACCAGGCCAACGATGAGCCGACCGCCGATTTGCTCACCCAGCGGATGCAGCAACACGAAAAAACCGCCTGGATGCTGCGCAGCCTGCTGGAAAACTGATGCCCTGAACGCTGCGCCCGCGCGCAAACACGGGCGCGCGCAAGAAAAACGGTGGTTCGCCTGCGATGGCGACCACCGATTTTTTGTATGTACACAGCGCGCTGCGCTCAGGACGGGGTGACAAGCGTTGCGCACGCGGCCTCGGCGCGCTGCTGGCCGTCGTCACGAACTTCGCCTTGCGCAGGCGCGGCGTGTGTTGCTGGCGTTGCCATGGCGGCGGACGGGCGCGCAGCCATCGCTTCTTGCCGTTGCTGCAAGGCGGCCAGTCCGTCCGGCGTGTTCAACAGTCCGTAGGATTCGGGCAGACGCGGTGCCTTGCGGCGGAAAAGCCGCTGCGACAGCTCGTGCAAGGCGAGCTGATAGACATCACGCTTGAATTCAATCACGGCATCCAGCGGTACCCAGTACTGGCACCAACGCCAGGCATCAAATTCCGGATGGCTGCTGGCGCGCAGGGAAATGTCCGTGTCGCGCCCTACCAGGCGCAGCAGAAACCAGATTTGTTTCTGCCCGCGGTAGGTGCTGCGCCACTCACGTTTAATCCAGTGGCGAGGGACGTTGTAACGCAACCAGCTTCGCGTGCGACCGAGAATTTTGACGTGCTCAGGTTGCAGCCCGATTTCTTCGTTCAGCTCACGATACATGGCATCGCGCGGGGATTCCCCGTATTTGATGCCACCTTGCGGGAACTGCCACGAATGCTCACGGATACGCTTGCCCCAAAAAACCTCATTGCGCGCGTTGACCAGAATGATGCCGACGTTAGGCCGATAGCCTTCACGGTCGAGCATGTTCAATCCTGAAAATAAACAATGGCGCGATTTTTTCACAATTGCCGTACTTTGCCTAGCCTGCGTCCGGCTGGACGCGGGCAGAAAAAAACGCGAAACACGCCGGTGGGCGGTTTCGCGTTTTGTGGTTGGGCAGTGCGGTGCGGCGCTATTTTCTGGCCGATTGATCCACGCGCTCGCGCAGTTCCTTGCCCGCCTTGAAGTGCGGCACGTACTTGGCAGGGACTTCCACGCGCTCACCCGTCTTGGGATTGCGCCCGGTGCGCGCGGGGCGGTGATTCAGGCCAAAACTGCCAAAGCCGCGGATTTCAATCCGCTGGCCTTCGACGATGGATTGCGCCATCGTCTCCAGCATGGTCTTCACCGCCAGTTCGGCATCGCGCAGACCAAGCTGCGGGAAGCGTGCTGCCAGGCGTGTGATGAGTTCCGATCGGGTCATACAGTATCGAACCTCTTGTGCGGCTTATTGTTTCTGCTCTTCGAGCTTGGCCTTCAGCAGCGCGCCCAGATTGGTGGTGCCGCTGGCGCCAGCACTGTCGGCAGACAGGCGGTTCAGTGCCTCGGTTTGCTCGGCCTGGTCTTTGGCGCGGATGGAGAGGTTGATGGAGCGCGACTTGCGATCGACGTTGATAATCATCGCTTCGACGCTGTCGCCTTCCTTGAACAGGGAGGTGAGGTCTTCGACACGCTGCGCGGCAGCTTCGGAAGCACGCAAATAGCCTTCGATTTCGTCGCTCAGCGCAATCACCGCACCTTTGGCATCCACGCTCTTCACCGTGCCCGTGACCACGCTGTTTTTCTCATGCGTGGCGATGTAGTTGGTGAAGGGGTCGCCATCGAGCTGCTTGATGCCCAGCGAGATGCGTTCGCGCTCGACATCAATGCCCAGCACCACGGCTTCGACTTCGTCGCCTTTCTTGAACTTGCGCACGGCCTCTTCGCCCGGCTCGTTCCAGGAAAGGTCAGAGAGGTGCACCAGACCGTCGATGCCGCCATCCAGACCGATGAAGACGCCAAAGTCGGTGATCGACTTGATGAGGCCGCGAACCTTGTCGCCTTTCTTGTGGTTCATGGCAAAGTCGTCCCACGGGTTGGAACGGCACTGCTTCATGCCCAGCGAGATGCGGCGGCGCTCTTCGTCGATTTCGAGAATCATGACCTCGACTTCGTCGTTCAGTTGCACCACTTTCGAGGGATGGATGTTTTTGTTCGTCCAGTCCATTTCGGAGACGTGCACCAGCCCTTCAATGCCTTGTTCGACTTCCACAAAGGCACCGTAGTCGGTGATGTTGGTGACGTGACCGAACAGGCGGGTGCCCTGCGGATAACGGCGGGAAATGCCGACCCACGGGTCTTCGCCAAGCTGTTTCAGCCCCAGCGAGACGCGCTGGCGTTCCTGGTCAAATTTGAGCACTTTGGCTTCGATTTCGTCGCCCACGGAGATGACTTCCGAGGGGTGACGCACGCGACGCCAGGCCAGATCGGTGATGTGCAGCAGACCATCAATGCCGCCGAGATCGACAAAGGCGCCGTAGTCGGTGATGTTTTTGACCACACCTTTGACGACCAGCCCTTCTTGCAGGCTTTCCAGCAGCTTGCCACGCTCTTCGCCGGTGGTTTCTTCCAGCACGGCGCGGCGCGAGACGACGACGTTGTTGCGCTTGCGGTCGAGCTTGATGACCTTGAATTCAAATTCCTTGTCTTCGTAGGGCGTGGTGTCTTTGACCGGACGCATGTCGACGAGCGAGCCGGGCAGGAAGGCGCGGATGCCGTTGATCATGACGGTCAGGCCGCCCTTGACGCGACCGGAAACGTAGCCGGAAACAATGCTGGCTTCGTTGAGTGCTCTTTCCAGATCGTTCCAAGCCGAGATGCGCTTGGCCTTGTCGCGCGACAGGATGGTGTCGCCATAGCCGTTTTCCAGGCTTTCGATGGCGACTTCAACGAAATCGCCGACGGCAACTTCCAGTTCGCCACGGTCGTTGCGGAATTCGTCAATGGGAATGTAGCTTTCGGATTTCAGCGCGGCATTGACGACGACGAAATTGTGGTGAATGGCGACAACTTCGGCGGTGATGACTTCGCCAGCACGCATTTGCAGGGCGATGCTTTCAGCGAAGAGGGCGGCAAAACTTTCGTTTTCGGGAGTGGTTTGGGAGGTCATGGGAAAGGGTTGATCCTTGGCGAGCCGGGCGGAAACCGCATCGGGCGCGCCGCTTGGGTTAGGTTGAAAGAAAAATGACGCTGCCCTGGCCTGCCTTGCAGCAGGCATCAGACAGACGCCGCCTGGATTGCCCGAAGAACAGTTTGCACCGCAGTGTCGATATCCATTTCGGTGGTATCGATCAGTTGTGCATCGGGCCAGTGTTTCAGCGGGGCATGGGCGCGGGCGGCATCTTGTGCATCCCGCGCGGCGATTTCCCGCCGAAGACTGTCAATATTAGCATGAAAACCCATGGCTTGCGCTTGGCGAGTGCGCCGTTGGGCGCGCGCTTCGACGCTGGCGGTGAGAAAAAATTTGTGCGTCGCATCCGGAAAGATGACCGAACCCATGTCCCGACCTTCGGCGACCAGCCCGGGGGCGGTGCGGAAGTCGCGCTGGCGCTGGAAAAGCGCGCTGCGCACGCGAGCGTGCGCGCTGATTTGCGAGGCGAGCTGCGAGATGGTCTCGGCGCGGATGGCATCGGTCACATCGTCGTTTTCCAGCCACACCCGCCCTTGCGCAAAACGGGCGGGCAAGTCGCGGGCGATGCGGGCAAGCGTCTCTTCATCTTCCGGCGCAATTTGCTGGCGCTGGGCGGCGAGCGCCACGAGGCGATAGAGCGCACCGCTGTCCAGATGCGTGTAGCCCAGCGCTTGCGCGACGGCGGCGGCCACTGTGCCTTTGCCGGAAGCGGCGGGACCGTCGATGGCAATGACCGGCACGGGGCGGCTGATGGCGGCAAAGGCGGTGAAGTATTCGGGGAAGGTTTTGTTCACGCAGGCCGGGTCGCGGATGGTGATGTCGACGCCGCCCAGCGTGGCGAGCGAAAAACACATTGCCATGCGGTGATCGTCATAGGTGTCGATGGCGGCGGCGCGCAGGCGCGCGGGCGGGGTGATGGTGAGCGCGTCGGCTTCTTCCTGCACCTGTGCGCCGAGTTTGCGCAGCTCTGTGCTCATTGCGGCCAGCCGGTCGGTTTCCTTGACGCGCCAGCTGGCGATGTTGCGCAACCGGCAAGGGCCGTCGGCAAACAGGGCGGCGACGGCCAGCGTCATGGCGGCATCGGGAATGTGGTTCAAATCCAGATCAAAGGCGCGCAGCCGAGCGTTTTCGGGCGGGCGGGCGAGGATGTGATGCGGGTGCACTTCAATGCGCGCGCCCATATTGGCGAGGGCTTCGGCAAAGCGCACGTCGCCCTGAATGCTGTCGGCACCGACACCGTCGACACGTACTTCACCGCCGCCAATCGCACCGGCGGCGAGAAAGTACGAGGCAGACGATGCGTCGCCTTCGACATGCAGCACGCCCGGGCTGCGATAGCCGTGCGTGCCGGGCAGGAAGAAGGTGTTGTCTGCACGCGCTTCGATTGCCAGACCGAAACGGCGGGCAAGCGCGATGGTCAGATCAATGTAGGGGCGGGAAATCGTCTCGCCTTCCAGCGCCAGCGTGATGGGGCGGCGCAGCAGGGGCAGGGCGATGAGCAAGGCGCTGACGAACTGGCTGGAAACCGTGCCGCGCACGCGCACCTGCGTGGCACCATTGTCCTGATGCGGGGCGATAGTTAGCGGCGGATAACCTTCGTTGCCGGTGCAGCCAATCTGCGCGCCGAGGCTGCGCAGCGCGTCCAGCAGGTCGCCAATGGGACGTTCGTGCATCCGCGCGGTGCCGTGCAGGTGGTAGTGGCCACCGGCGAGGGCAAGCACGGCAGTGAGCGGTCGAAATGCAGTGCCGGCGTTGCCCAGAAACAGGTCGGCCTGACGCACGGGCAAGACGCCGCCGCAGCCGGTGATGACAATCGCGGGCGGCGCATCGGCCTGCGCGGGCAGCGTGCGGCAGTTGATGCCCAGCGCGGTGAGCGCTTCCATCATGCGCGCGGTGTCGTCCGAGGCCAGGCAGTTTTCGATGCGGGTTTCGCCTTCACTGAGCGCGGCCAGCAACAGCACGCGGTTGGAAATGCTTTTGGAACCCGGCAGACGCACGCGGCCTTCCACGCCCAGCAGCGGCGGCAGCAGCAAATCGGGCGAGGCGCTCATCCTTCGCCCTCTTCCGGCGCGGCGTTCTGGGCTTGTTCGATTTGGGCAATCCAGTTGTTGCGCGCGTCGCGGGCGGTGGAAAAATGCTTGTGGAGCAAATCGCTTTTCCCGGCCAGCAGCAGCGAGCGCAGATAGGCCAGTTCGCTGAGGTATTGGTCCAGTTCGGCCAGCAGCGGCTGGCGGTTGGCGATGCAGATGTCGCGCCACATTTCGGGGTGGCTGCCGGCAATGCGGGTGAAGTCGCGGAAACCGCCGGCGGCGAAGGCGAAAAGCTGTTCGGCGTTGGCGCGTTTGGCCAGGTCGTGCACCAGCCCATAGGCGAGCAGGTGGGGCAGGTGGCTGACGGCGGCAAAAATGCGGTCGTGGTCTTGTGGGTGCATTTCAACCACGCTGGCACCGCAGGCGCGCCACAGTTCGCTGACCAGGCGGGCGGTGGCGGTGCTGTTTTCGGGCAACGGCGTGAGCACGACGCGCCGCCCGTCGAAGAGATGGGCGTGGGCGGCATCCGGGCCGCTGTGTTCCGTACCGGCGATGGGGTGGGCGGGGATGGCGTGCGTGAGATGGTGCGGCAGGTGGCGGTAGATGGCTTCGACGACGTCGCCCTTGGTGCTGCCCGCGTCAGTGACGATGGTGGTGGGCGGAAGATGCGGCGCGATTTGTTCCAGCACCTTGCCGGTTTGCGCTACCGGACAGGCGAGCAGCACGAGGCTGGCACCTTCCAGCGCCTGCGGCCAGCTCTCAGGGGCTTCGTCGATGATGCCCAGCGCGATGGCGCGTTCCAGGGTTTCACGGCTGCGACCCATGCCGACAATCTGTTCGGCCAGTCCGCCCCGACGCAGCGCCAGGGCGAACGAGCCGCCAATCAGACCGACGCCGCAGATGACGATTTTTTTGAAGGCTTTCATGGTGCGGGAAAACAGGTGTGGAAAGAGGAAGGTCAGCGGTGCAGGGCGCGTTCCAGCGCGGCGATGCAGGCGGCGTTTTCCGCCTCGGTGCCGATGCTGATGCGCAACCACTCGGGCAGGCCATAGTTGGCAATTGGACGCACGATGACGCCCTGGCGCAGCAGCGCCGCATTGACGGCGGCGGCGTCACCAACTTCAACCGTGAGGAAGTTGCCGCAAGACGGCATCCAGCGCAGCCCGAGGCGCGCAAAGGCTTGCGTGTATTGCGCCATGCCGCGACGGTTGAGTTCAGCGCTGGCGCGCAGAAAGGCTTCGTCGCCCAGCGCGGCTTCGGCGGCGGCCAGCGCGAGGGTGGAGACATTGAACGGCTGACGCACGCGGTTCATCAAATCAACGACATCGGGCGCACCAATGCCGTAGCCGACGCGCAGCCCGGCCAGCCCGTAGGCCTTGGAAAAGGTGCGCAAGACCAGCAGGTGCGGGAAACGACTGAGCCAGCCGATGCTGTCATAGCGTTGTTCGTCGGCCAGATATTCGGTGTAGGCTTCGTCCAGAATGACCAGCACGTCGCGCGGCACGCGCTCAATGAATTGTTCCAGCGCCGCGCCGTGCAAAAACGTGCCGGTGGGGTTGTTCGGGTTGGCGAGGAAGACGATGCGCGTGTTCGCATCAATGGCGGCCAGCATGGCGTCCAGGTTGTGACCGTAGTCTTGGGCGGGGATGACGATGCCGGTGGCGCCCGCCGCTTGCGTGGCCAGCGCATAGACGGCGAAGGAATACTGCGAATAGACCGTTGCCGCGCCGGGGGTGAGGAAGGCGTCGGCAGCGATTTCCAGCAGGTCGTTCGAGCCGTTGCCCAGAATGAGGTTTTCCATCTGCACGCCATAGCGTCGGCACAGCGCGGTTTTCAGCGCAAAACCGTTGCCGTCGGGATAACGGGCGCTGTCGGTGACGGTGCGGAAGATGGCTTCGCGCGCGGCCTCACTCATGCCCAGCGGGTTTTCGTTGGAAGCGAGCTTGATGATGGTGTCCGCAGACAGGCCTTGTTCGCGGGCGACTTCCTCAATGGGCCGCCCGGGCTGGTACGGCGAGATGGCACGGATGTGGGCAGGCGCGCGGTCGGCAATGGACATGCTGCGGTTCCTTCGGGTTACATGGGCGGGATGGGATAGGAGCCGAGTACCTTGACGTATACGGAACGTTCGTTCAACGTGGTCAGCGCCCGACGGATGGCAGTGTCGGAATGGTGGCCTTCCACGTCGATGTAAAAGACGTATTCCCATTGCGCGCCCTTGGCCGGGCGGGACTGGAATTTGGACATGTTGACGCCAAAGCGGGCGAGCGGTTCCAGCAGCTTGTGCACCGAGCCGGGGCGGTGCGGCGTGGAGCAGACCAGCGAGGTTTTGTCGTGCCCGGACGAGGCGACGTCGTGCGTGCCGATGACCAGAAAACGGGTGGTATTGTTGGTGTCGTCCTCAATATTGGCGGCCAGCGTGTTGAGTTCGTACAGATGGGCGCTGGCTTCGCCGGCGATGGCGCAGGCGGTGGGGTCTTCGGCGGCGAGACGGGCGGCTTCGGCGTTGCTGGCCACTGGCGTGCGCGCCAGTGCGGGCAGGTGGTTGGCCAGCCATTGCGAGCATTGCGCCAGCGATTGCGCGTGCGAATAGATGCGGGTGACATTCTCCAGACTTTCCGCGCGCGAGAGCAGTTGATGGTGGATGCGCAGACTGGTTTCGCCGCAGATTTTCAGCGGCGTTTCCAGCAGCAAATCCAGTGTGACGCCCACGGCACCTTCGGTGGAGTTTTCCACCGGCACCACGCCGTAATCGACCGTGCCCGCTTCTACCGCGCGGAATACCTCGCGGATGCTGGGCTGCGGCAAAAAGGTGGGGGCAGCGCCAAAATGCTGCATGGCCGCACTTTCGGAATAGGTGCCCGCCGGCCCCAGATAGGCGATGCGCAGCGGGCGCTCCAGCGCCAGACAGGCAGACATGATTTCACGGAAAATGTGGGCGACGGTGGCCGTGGGCAAAGGGCCGGGATTGCGGGTGGTGAGACTGCGCAATACCTGCGCTTCGCGCTCGGGACGGTACAGGTGCTGCCCGGCCTTGAGTTCGCCGATGCGCTGGGCGGCGCGCGCACGGGCGGCGAGATGCTCAAGAATTTTGCCGTCCAGAAGGTCAATCTCGGTGCGAAGCTGGAGGAGTTCTTCTTCGGGAGTCATAAGGGCAAAAACAAACGGTTGCAGGAAGAAAACGAATCAGCCTTTGCGGCGGGCAAAGTCTTGCATGTAGTCGCACAACGCGCGGACGGCTTCCAGCGGCACGGCGTTGTAGAGCGAGGCGCGCATCCCGCCGACGCTTTTGTGACCTTTCAACTGCTGCAAGCCGCGCTCGGCTGCGCCAGCGAGAAATTCGGCGTCGAGACCGGCATCGTGCAGGAAAAACGGCACGTTCATGCGCGAACGGCAGGCGGCAGCGACCGTGTTGCGGTAAAAGCCGCCGCTCGCGTCGATGGTGTCATAGAGCAGTGCGGCCTTTTTCGCGTTTTGCGCGGCAATCGCCGGCAGCCCGCCTTGTTCGCGCAGCCAGCGCAGCACCAGCGCGGCAATGTGGATGGCGAAAGTGGGCGGGGTGTTGAGCATGGAATCATGCGCCGCTTGCGTGGCGTAATCGAGCAGCGGCGGCGTGATGGCGGCGGCGCGTCCGAGCAGGTCTTCGCGGATGAACAGAATCGTCAGCCCGGCGGGGCCGATGTTTTTCTGCGCACCGGCATAGACCAGCCCGTAACGGCTGAAATCCATCGGGCGCGAAAGAATGTGCGAAGACATGTCCGCCACCAGCGGCACATCGCCGCATTCGGGCAGTTGCGCTTCGTCGAGCACTTCGATGCCGTGGATGGTCTCATTGCTGCACAGGTGAATGTAGCGCGCCTGCGGGTCAAGCTGCATGGCTTCGCGGGGCACGACGCCGCCGACGGCTTCGCCCGCCAGACGCACTGTGCCGCCCAGTTGCGGCGCCAGGCGCGCGGCTTCGGTGTAGGCTTTTTTCGACCAGGTGCCGGTGACGAGATAGTCCGCACTGCCGCCGTCGAGCAGGTTCATGACAAGCTGCGAAAATTGCAGCGTCGCGCCGCCCTGCAAAAACAGGATTTTGTATTGCGCAGGCAAATCCGTGAGCGCGCGCAGGTCGGCTTCGGCCTCTGCAATGATGCGGGAGAACGCCGCACCGCGATGGCTCATTTCCAGCACGCCGCATCCGGCGCCTTGCCAGTCCGTCATTCCGGCGGCGGCGGCTTCCAGTACGGGCAGGGGCAGCGCGGCGGGGCCGGCGCTGAAGTTGAAAGCACGGTTCATGGTGTGCGTTGGCGTGAAAGGGAAGGGCGTCAATCTCCGTTGGCGGGCGGGGCGTCGTCTTCGTCGGACTCGTCGGATTCGGCCACCAGTTCGACACCGGCGAGCACCGAGCCTTCGTCCAGGTTGATGAGCGTGACCCCTTGCGTGGCGCGACCCAGCTCGCGGATGTCGCTCACGCGCGTGCGAATCAGTACGCCGTTGGTGGAAATCAGCATGATTTCGGCGTTTTCTTCCACCAAGCAGGCGGCGACCAGACGGCCATTGCGCTCGCTGGTCTGGATGGCAATCATGCCTTTGGTGCCCCGGCTGTGGCGGGTGTATTCGGCCACCGGCGTGCGTTTGCCGTAGCCGTTTTCGGTGGCGGTGAGCACCGAGCCGCTGTCATCCTGCGTCACCAGCATGGCGATGACGCTCTGCCCGTCCTCAATATTCATGCCGCGCACGCCGCGCGAGCTGCGCCCCATCGGGCGCACGTCGGTTTCGGGGAAACGCACCGCTTTGCCCGCGTCAGAAAAGAGCATCACGTCGTGACTGCCGTCGGTGATGGCGACACCGATGAGGTGGTCGCCGTCATCGAGATGCGCGGCGATGATGCCCGCCTTGCGCGGGTTGGCAAAGGCGGTCAGCGCGGTTTTCTTCACCGTGCCCTGCGCCGTGGCCATGAAGACGTAGTGGTCATCGTCGAACGTGCGCACCGGCAGTACGGCGGTGATTTTTTCGCCTTCCATCAGCGGGAAGAGATTGACAATCGGCTTGCCACGGGCATTGCGTGCGCCTTCGGGCACTTCATAGACTTTCAGCCAGTAGACGCGCCCGCAGTTCGAGAAACACAGGATGTAGTCGTGCGTGTTGGCGATGAAAAGCTGGTCGATGAAATCATCATCTTTCATGCCGGTGGCCTGCTTGCCACGCCCGCCACGGCGCTGGGCGCGGTAATCGGCCAGCGGCTGGCGCTTGAAGTAGCCGGTGTGCGAGAGGGTGACGACCATGTCCTCGGGGGCAATCAGGTCTTCCATGTTGATGTCGGCAGTGTCAAAGACGACTTCCGAACGGCGCGGGTCGCCAAACTGCTGACGCACCGCGCGCAACTCGTCGGCAATGATGGCCGTGACCCGCTCGGGACGGGCGAGAATGTCGAGCAGGTCGGTGATGAGATCAATGACTTCGCGGTATTCGGTGAGGATTTTGTCTTGTTCCAGCCCGGTGAGCCGTTGCAGGCGCAATTCCAGAATCGCGTGCGCCTGCGCTTCTGACAGGCGATAACCCTGCGCCGAAAGCCCCAGTTCGGGGGCAATGCCTTCGGGACGGAAACTGTCGACGGCGGCGCGACTGAGCATTTCTTCCACCAGCGGCGAGCGCCACAGCCGCGCGAGCAGCGCGGCGCGGGCTTCGGCAGGCGTGGGCGCGGCCTTGATGAGCGCGATGACTTCGTCGACGTTGGACAACGCCACAGCCAGCCCTTCCAGCACATGACCACGTTCGCGCGCGCGGCGCAGTTCAAAGATGGTGCGGCGGGTGACGACCTCGCGGCGGTGCGACAGGAAACATTCCAGCAACTGCTTCAGCCCCAGCGTGCGCGGCTTGCCATTGACCAGCGCCACCATGTTCATGCCGAAGGTGTCTTGCAGTTGCGTTTGCTTGAAGAGGTTGTTGAGCACGACATCGGGCATTTCGCCCTGCTTCAGCTCAATGACCAGCCGCATCCCGGACTTGTCGCTTTCGTCCTGCACGTGGCTGATGCCTTCGATTTTCTTGTCCCGCACCAGTTCAACGATGCGCTCGTGCAGCGATTTTTTATTGACCTGATACGGGATTTCATCGACGACAATGGCTTGCCGCCCGTTGCTGTTCGCAATGTCTTCGACATGCGTGCGGGCGCGCATCACCACGCGCCCACGTCCGGTGCGGTAGCCTTCGCGTACGCCGGAAAGACCGTAAATCAGGCCGCCAGTGGGGAAATCGGGCGCCTGGATGATTTCAAACAGTGCTTCCAGCGGAGTGTCGGGCGCTTCCAGCAGGCGCAGGCAGGCTTCCACCACTTCGTTTAGGTTGTGCGGCGGGATGTTCGTCGCCATGCCCACGGCAATGCCGGAAGAACCATTGACGAGCAGATTCGGAATCACCGAAGGCAGTACCACCGGCTCTTGCTCGGAACCATCGTAGTTGGGTTGGAAATCAACGGTTTCCTTGTCGATGTCGGCGAGCATCTGATGGCCGATGCGCGCCATGCGCACTTCGGTGTAACGCATCGCCGCCGGCGGGTCGCCATCGACCGAGCCGAAGTTGCCCTGCCCATCGACCAGCATGTAGCGCAGCGAAAACGGCTGCGCCAGGCGCACGATGGTGTCATAGATGGAAGCGTCGCCGTGCGGGTGATATTTCCCCATCACGTCGCCCACGATGCGGGCACTTTTCTTGAAGGGCTTGTTCCAGTCGTTGCCCTGCTCGTGCATCCCGAACAGCACGCGGCGGTGCACCGGTTTCAGGCCATCGCGCGCATCTGGCAAGGCTCGTCCGACGATTACGCTCATTGCGTAATCCAGGTACGAATGGCGCATTTCGTCTTCCAGGCTGACGGGCAGGGTTTCGCGGGCGAAGGGGGTGCTCATGACTTCAGGAAACAAACGGAAAAACTGCGTGAGAATACCACGGACCGGCGAATGCCCCCAAGATTGGCCGTTTGCGCGGAAATTTTGCGGGCTCGTCGTGCGGTGGCCTTTTCGCGCTTTGGGCGTTGTTATTACGTGCCTGTTGCAAAGCGGCAACAAAATGCGGGATAATCCGGCTCATAAAGCGCGGTCCTGTTTGGCATTGCTACGCTAATCGTGCGATGGTTTCACCAAGCGGACTTTCCTAGCTGCAAAGCTTCAGGTCCAGCGGTTTCGTTTCAACTTTTGGAACTTCCCTACGACGAGGAAAATATGATCAAACACACCAAGAAACACCTGATGCTGCTGGCTTTTGCCGCGGCTGGCCTGTCTGCTTCTGCCGTCCAGGCTGCTGACGCCGTGACCGATATCGTCGTCAATCCTGCCGGCGAAATCCCCTATGTTATCGATGCCCGCAACGTGGTTGCCCGCAGCGACTTTGGTCTGTGCTGGCGCACTGGCTACTGGACGCCGGCTGCCGCCGAGCAAGCGCTGGCGAATGACCTGCCGGTCGGCTGCGCTTGCGACAGCGACGTAATCGAAGCTGCCAAGTGCGCTCCGGTTGCCGAAACGCCTGCTGCGCCCCCGGCGGTTGCCCAGAAGATCAAACTCTCTGCCGACGCGCTGTTCGACTTCGACAAGGCTGTCCTGAAGCCCACCGGCAAACAGATGCTGGATGAGCTGGCGACCAAGCTGGATCAAATCAATCTGGAAGTGATTCTGGCTGTTGGCCACACCGACCGCATCGGTTCGGCTGCCTACAACCAGCGTCTGTCCGAGCGTCGCGCTGCCGCGGTCAAGACCTATCTGGCGAACAAGGGCGTGCCCAGCCAGGCGATCTACACCGAAGGCAAGGGCAAGACCCAGCCTGTCACCGGCGACAAGTGCAACGGCATCAAGAACCGCAAGGCTCTGATTTCCTGCCTGCAACCGGATCGTCGCGTCGAAATCGAAGTGATTGGCACCACCAAAGGCCAGTAATCATCACTCTCGGTGAAATGCACAAAAGCCCTGCCTCGCGCAGGGCTTTTTTTGCCTGAGAGCCAGGAAAAGCGCTGCGGCGCGTGAACGGTAAAATGCGTCTTCACGAAACTCTTTGTTGCCTGTTAGCCATGAGCGGACACAACCTGAACGCCGATTTTGCGGAAATCCAGAAATTCAGCGACCTGGCGCATCACTGGTGGGATGAGACTTCTGAATTCGCCCCGCTGCACCGCATCAACCCGCTGCGTCTGGACTGGATTGACCGCCATGCGCAGATTGCCGGCAAAAATGTGCTGGATATTGGCTGCGGCGGCGGCATTTTGTCGGAGAGCATGGCGGTGCGCGGCGCGTATGTGACGGGCATCGACCTTTCCGAAGAGGCGCTGACGGTCGCCCGTCTGCATCTGCTGGAGACGGGGCGCGAGGTTTCCTATCTACAAATCAGCGCGGAAGAACACGCGGCGGCGCGTCCTGCTTTTTACGACGTGGTCACCTGCATGGAAATGCTGGAGCACGTGCCCGATCCCGCCAGTATCGTGCGTTCGGCGGCCACGCTGGTCAAACCCGGCGGACAGGTGTTTTTTTCCACGCTGAACCGCAACCGCAAGGCTTGGCTGTTTGCCATCATGGCTGCCGAGCGTATCCTGAAACTGCTGCCGCGCGGCACGCACGAGTATTCACGTTTTCTCAAACCTTCTGAACTGGCGCGTTTTTGCCGCGATGCCGGTTTGCAGGTGGAAGAAATCATCGGACTGACCTACAACCCGCTGACGCGCCTCTATGCGCTCTCTTCCGATACGGACGTGAATTACCTGATTCGCACGCGCCGCACGGCCTGACTGGAGCGTCCGTCCATGTTGACCACGGAAAGCATTCTTCTGCTCGTCTTTGTTCTCGCGCTGGTGGGCTATGGCCTGTTGATTTACAAGCGCCTCGTTTCGCTGCACAAGCACCTTCTGCACGCCTATGCGCTGATTGACCTGCATTTGCAGCGCCGTTATGGCCTGATTGCCAAAATTGTGGAAGCGGCGCAGCGCTGTCTGGCACAGGAACAGGAAATACCGGAAAACGTCATGGCTGCGCGCAATCAGGCGCAGACGGCAGCGGGCATGGTGGCGATGAACCCTGTCGACAGCGGCGCGCTGGCTTTTCTGGCGGGTGCAGAGCATTTGCTGGAAGGGGCACTGGTGCAGCTTTTCGCGCGGCTGCAAGCCTCGCCGCAGTGGCAGGCGGACGAGCAGGCGATGCAGTTGTGCCAGAATCTGGTGAGCACGGGCGAGGGAATTCACGTTGCGCAGCAGGCGTTTAACGACGCGGTGATACGCTACAACGCGCGCTGCGAATCTTTTCCGGATACGCTGGTGGCGGATCGTTTTGGCTTTGAAACGGCGAATTTGCTGGTCCTGGCGGATGCGGAAACCTGCGCTCCGGCGCAGGCAGAGGCGGCTTGATGGGTGGGCGCAGACGCGGAATGGCGGTTTGCGGAAGGAGAAACGATGCTGCGCGAAGAGTGGCGCTTGTTCTGGCTGGCGGTGGTGTATTTCACGCGCTTGCCTGCGCCGCGTGCGCTGGCGCTGGGCGAGGTGCCGCCGGAACGGGCAATTCGCTATTTTCCGCTTGCCGGGGCGCTGGCGGCGTTGCCGGCGGCGGCGTTGCTGGCGCTGGCGGCGCAGTGCTGGTCACCGTGGATTGCGGCGGTGCTGGCGATTGCGGCGCTGGCCTGGCTGACTGGCGCGCTGCACGAAGATGGGCTGGCCGATACGTTCGACGGCTTGGGCGGCGGACGGGATGCCGCTTCGCGTCTGGCCATCATGCGCGATTCCCGCTTGGGCAGCTTCGGCGCGCTGGCTTTGGTGTTGACCTTGTTGCTGAAAGTGGCGGCGCTGGCGCAGTTGCTGGGGCTGGGCGCGGTGCGGGCGGCGCTGCTGTGGCTGGCAGTGCAGGCGGTTTCCCGCGCTTTGGCGGCGGCGCTGATGCTGGCCTTGCCGTATGCGCGTGAAGCGCAGGCGGCGGGCAAGGTGACGGTGCTGGCGCAGTCGTTGCGGCGTGCTGATGGCGGCTGTGCATTGATTGCGGGCGGTTTGTTCTGGGTGTTGCTGGCGGTATTGACCGAGCCGTGGCGGGCGCTTGCGGCGCTGGCGGTGTTGGCGGCGATGTATGCGGTTTGGGTGCGCGTGTTGCGTGCGCGTCTGGGCGGGTATACGGGCGACACACTCGGCGCCGTGCAGCAAGTGGCGGAACTGGCGTTGCTGCTGACGCTGGCGGCGGGGCGCTGAGATGCAGGTGTATCTAATCCGGCATCCACGCCCGCAGGTGGCGGCGGGCGTGTGCTACGGGCGCACGGATGTGCCGCTGGCCGAAGATGCGCAGGCGGCGGCGGCGCGGCTCAGGCCGCTGTTGCCGGAAGAATTTGTGCTCTATGCCAGTCCATTGCAGCGGGCGTGGCGGCTGGCCTGCGCGCTGGGTGAGCCGGTGGCCGATGCGCGCTTGCAGGAAATGGATTTTGGCGACTGGGAAATGCGCCACTACGACGAAATTGGCGCGGCGGCTTGGGCGCAGTGGGAGGCCGACCCGCTGCATTTTTGCCCGCCGGGCGGCGAATCGCTGGCGCAGCTGACGGCGCGGGTGATGGCGTGGTGGCAGCAAGTGCAGGCAAGCGGGGCGGAAAGCGTGGTCGTGGTGGCGCATGGCGGGCCGTTACGCGCTTGGCTCGGCACACAGCTTAAAATTGTGTCAAAATATTGGCTTTCTCTGGATTTTGCGTGCGGCGCGTGCTCGCGCGTGGATGTATATGAATGGGGTGTTTCGCTGCGATGGATGAATCGTTGAAAACACAAAACGCAGAAGCGGCGCCCGTACTGTGGCTGGTGGCCGACGACCGTCCTGGTCACCGCAATCAATTGGCGGGTGTGGCCAACTGGATGCGCGAGCTGGCGGGCGTGCATTGCGAATGGCTGCCTGCGCCGACATCCCGTTTGCGGGCGATGCTGTGGCGTTTGCTGCGCCGTTTTCCGCCGGGCGAGGGCAAGCCCGCGCCGCACTGGATTCTGGTGGCGGGGGAGCGCACGCACTGGGCGGGCTTGGCGGCGCGGCGCGCGGCGGGCGGGCGTCTGATTGTGTTGATGCGTCCGTCGCTGCCGTATGGCTGGTTTGACCTGTGCTGTGTGCCGCAGCACGATGAACCGCCGACGCGCCCCAATGTGCTGCCCACGCTGGGCGTGGCCAATGCCGTGCGGGCGCCTGTTGCGCGCAAGCCGGGCAGGGTGCTGATTTTGCTGGGCGGCCCGTCGCGCCATCATGGCTGGGATACGGCTGCGGTGACGGCGCAGGTGTGTGAAATTGTGCGTCGCACGCCGCATTTGCATTTCACCATTGCGGACTCGCGGCGCACGCCGCCGCAGGCCTTGAGCACAGTGTGCGCAGCGGCGAAAACCTGGGCCAGCGGCGGGCTGGAAGCCATGCCGGTGGATCAGGCGCCCAAGGGATGGCTGGTCGATACGCTGTCGCGCACGGCGACGGTGTGGGTGACGGCGGACAGCGTCTCCATGCTCTACGAAGCGGCCACGGCGGGGGCCGCGGTGGGCGTGCTTTCCGTGCCGATGCGCCGGCGCGGGCGCAAGCGTGCCTTGCGCGCGCAAGAACTGGCGACCGAAGTCGGCCTGGCGACCACGTTCGCGCGCTGGCGCAAGGCGCACAAACTGCCGCAGCCGGCCTTTCCGCTGCAAGAAGCGCAGCGCATTGCGCAGGCGCTGCTGATGCGTTTCCCCGACCGCGGCTGATGGGCGTGTGTTGCCCGCCTTTCACGGCATGATTACGGTCAAACTGTTGAGCAGCCGTCCCGTCGACGAATGGCGGCGCTATTTTCCGCACGAAGACTGCGCCTGGGGCGCGTGCCGTGTTGTTTTTGCACGCGAGGCGCGTGATTATGACTGGCTGGTGGTCTATGACGACGTGCCGCCCGCCGCAGAGGGCGGGCGCGACGATGCCTGTGAAAGGCTCGCCTGCCCGCGCGCGCACACTGTGCTGGTCACCACTGAACCGGAATCCATCAAATGTTACGGACGGGCGTTTGCGGCGCAGTTTGGCCATGTGCTTACCAGCCAGCCGCCCTGGGCGTTGCCGCATCCGCATCATCACTGGCAGCAGGCGGCCAATCACTGGTTTTACGGCAGCGCGCCCGATGCCTGTCTGGACTACGCGCAGATGCAGGCCGGCCCCGACCGGGCGTACAAGCGCGAACAGCTTTCTGTGGTGCATTCGCAAAAATGCCAGTGGCACACCCTGCACGCGCGGCGTTTTGCCTTTATTGAAACGGTGCGCCGTGCGCTGCCTGAGATGGCCGTTTATGGCCGTGGCTGGCAGCCGCTGGGCGACAAACGCGAGGCGCTGGCGCCGTTTCGCTATCACCTGGCGGTGGAAAACCACTTTGCGCCGCATCACATCACCGAAAAGCTCACCGATGCGTTTCTCGGGCGCTGTTTGCCGTTTTATGCCGGTGCGCCGAACGCGGCGGACTATTTCCCCGCAGACAGTTTCATCGCCATCGACCTCTACCGCCCGCACCAAGCGGTGGAAATCATCCGCGCGGCCATCGCCAGCGGGCAATGGGAAAAGCGGCGGGAGGCCATTGAAGCGGCGCGAGCGCGCGTGTTGCAGCACGAACATCTTTTTGCCGTGCTGGAACGCCTGATTCGCGCCGCAGCGCCGGGCGAAGAGGGCGGCGCGGGCGAAGCATTGTGGGGGCGGCACGCCTGGCGGCGGCGGCATCCTGTTGGCGCGTTGGCGCACATGGGCGAAAAGCTCTACGTGCGTGCGCGCTCGATGCTGGCGCGCGGCGCGAAGGCGTTGCGTTGATGCAGCGCGCGTTTTTTGCTGCGCTGCGCTAAAATCGGCGGCTGTTTCTTTTTTCGCTCAGGAGAGTTCCCATGTCGATGTCTGACCGCGACGGTTTTATCTGGCAAGACGGCAAACTGGTGCCGTGGCGTGAGGCCACCACCCATGTGCTGACCCATTCCCTGCACTACGGCCTGGCTGTGTTTGAAGGGCTGCGTGCGTACAAGACCGACCGTGGGCCGGCGATTTTCCGCCTCAAGGAACATACCGACCGCCTCTTCAACTCGGCGCACATTTATCGCATGGAAATCCCCTTCGACCGCGAAACCCTGATGGCCGCGCAGTGCGAAGTGGTGCGTGCCAACCAGTTGAAATCGGGCTACATTCGTCCGATTGCCTTTTATGGTGCGGAAAAAATGGGTATCAGCACGCGCGGCGCGCGGGTGCATGTGGCGATTGCCGCCTGGCCGTGGGATGCTTATCTGGGCGCGGAAGGGCTGGAAAAGGGCATTCGCGTGAAGACGGCCTCGTATGCCCGTCACCACATCAACGTCACCATGGCGCGCGCCAAGTTTGCCGCCACTTACGCCAATTCCATTCTTGCCAATCTGGAAGCGACGGAAGATGGCTATGACGAAGCGCTGCTGCTGGATGTGGATGGTTTTGTCGCGGAAGGTTCGGGCGAAAACATTTTCATCGTCAAGGATGGCGTGATTTACGAGCCGGAGCTGACCTCCGCGCTGGTCGGCATCACCCGCGCCACCATCATCGCGCTGGCGCGCGAGCAGGGGCTGGAAGTGCGCTCCAAACGGCTGACGCGCGACGATATTTACATCGCCGACGAAGCCTTCTTCACCGGCACGGCGGCGGAAATCACGCCGATTCGTGAGCTGGACCGCCGCGTCATCGGCAACGGTGGTCGCGGCCCGGTGACGGCGCGTTTGCAAGCGCGCTATTTTGAAGTCGTCAATGGTCGTGTGCCGGAATACGCCGACTGGTTGAGCTACGTGAACGGCTGAACGGAGGGGCGGTGATGGTTACGCAAAACACCCGATTCGGCACGCTGCGCATCGTGCGCGAGCAGGACTTGCCGCTGTTTTGCCCGCGGGAAAACGACCCGCTGTGGGCGCGTCACCCGCGCGTGTTCCTCAAGCCTGACAGCGAAGGCCGCGCCCGCTGCCCGTATTGCAGTATGCGCTATCAGATGGAAGACACGTTGCCAGACAAGCAGGACAAGGACAAACGCTAAAGGCGTGCGCGCGCCGCACACGCTGCACAACGGCTGCCCGCACCGGCAGCCGTTTTTTCATGCCCGACGAAAATCCCGCAGGCGAAAGCCCAGTGCAAACAGCGCGGCGAAATAGACGCCGATACCGGCGGGCACCAGCCAGCACAGATGCAGCACCCGCTGGCGCGTGGCGGCGGCAAGCCAGGCATCGGTGTCGCCCGCGCCCCAGACGAGCACGGCGGCCAGCGCCAGCAGCGCCAGCGCGATGCGCAGCAAAAACACGCGCCAGCCCGTCTGCGGCGTGTAATCGCCGCGCCGCAGCAGGCCACGGGCGAGCAAGGAAGCGTTGAGCAAGGAAGCCAGCCCGATGGACAGCGCCAGCCCCGCGTGCGCGGGCAGCCCCAGGCGCGGCAGGCCAAAGACGAAGAGCGCGTTCATCGCCTGTGTTGCGCACAGCGAAATGATGGCAAAGCGCGTGGGCGTGCGGATGTCTTGCCGGGCGTAAAAGCCGGGGGCGAGAATTTTCACCGCAATCAGCCCCGGCAGGCCGAAGCTGTACGCAATCAGCGCCGCGTGGGTTTGCCGCACATCGTCGCCGCTGAAGGCGCCGTGCTGAAACAGCGTGCTCAACAGCGGCGTGCCCAGCAGCGCCAGCGCCAGCGCCGCCGGCAGCGTGAGCAGCAGCGCCAGACGCAAGCCGTGGTCGAGCAGGCGCGAAAAGCCGCTTTGGTCGCCGTCGGCGTGGCGTTTTGCCAGCCCGGGCAGCAAGATGGTGCCCAGCGCCGCGCCCAGCAGACCGGCGGGAAATTCCATCAGCCGGTCGGCGTAATACAGCCATGAGACACTGCCGCTTTGCAGGAACGAAGCGAACACGGTATTGATGACCAGCGAAATCTGCGCCACCGAAACCCCCAGCATTGCGGGCAGCATCAGCGTGGCGATGCGGCGCACGGCGGCGTCGGCAGGCGCAAAGTCAAAGCGCGGCAGCAGCCCCATTTTCACCAGCGGCCAGAATTGCACGACGAGTTGCAGCACGCCGCCGATAATCACCGCCCAGGCCAGCGCCCGCACGGGTTCATCGAAATACGGCGCGGCGAACAGCGACATGGCGATGAAGGCGATATTGAGCAGCGCGGGCGTGAAGGCGGGAATGGCAAAGCGGCTCCACGTATTGAGAATGCCGCCAGCCAGCGCCACCAGCGACATGAAGAAAATGTAGGGAAAGGTGATGCGGGTGAGCGAGACGGTAAGCGCGAATTTGTCGGCATCGGCGGCAAAGCCTGGCGCGGTCAGCCAGATGATGAAGGGCGTGAAAATCATGCCCAGAATGGAAATGCCCAGCACCACCAGCCCCAGCAAGGTCGCCACGCGGCTAATCAGCGTGCGCGTTTCTTCTGGCGATTGCTGGCGCTGGTATTCGGCCAGAATCGGCACGAACGCCTGCGAAAACGCGCCCTCGGCGAACATGCGGCGCAGCAGGTTGGGCAGGCGGAAGGCGACGAAAAAGGCATCGGTTGCCATGCCCGCGCCGAAACTGCGGGCGATGACCCAATCGCGCACGAAACCCAGCACGCGAGAGACCAGCGTCAAACTGCTGACTGTGCCCAGAGCACGCAAAAGATTCATGGCAAGAGCGCCTTCCGAAGATGGTTTGCAGGGTTGGAAAAGGAAAGCGGCAATAATAAACCAGCGCACCCGTGCGGCGCGGCTGTGCTACATGCCACAGTGCGGCGCGAGGAAATTTGCCCGCACGCGCTGGCGGGTCTAAGATGCAGGGTTCGTTTTTTGTTTGGAGAACCTGTCATGTCTGCCCGTCTGGTGCGCGAAATCAAATCTCAGCCCGATGCCGTGCCCGCCGGTGCGCGTGCTTCGGCTGCGCGGACGGTGAAGAAATCCCGCAAGCTCGACCACGTCTGTTATGACATTCGCGGCCCCGTGCTGGAACGCGCCCGTCAACTGGAAGAAGACGGCCATCAAATCATCAAGCTGAACATCGGCAATCTGGCCACCTTCGGCTTTGACGCGCCGGAAGAAATCCAGCGCGACATGATTCGCAATCTGCCCGCCTCTGCCGGTTATTCCGATTCCAAGGGCATTTTTTCCGCGCGCAAGGCGGTGATGCACTACACGCAGGAAAAGCACATCAAAGGCGTGGATATTGAAGACATTTATCTGGGCAACGGCGTGTCTGAACTCATCGTAATGGCGATGAACGCGCTGCTCGATGCGGGCGACGAAGTGCTCGTCCCCGCGCCGGATTATCCGTTGTGGACGGCGGCGGTGAGTCTTTCGGGCGGCACGCCGGTGCATTATCTGTGCGACGAGACGCGCGGCTGGCTGCCCGATATTGCCGACATGCGCGCCAAGATTACGCCCAACACGCGCGCCATCGTGGTCATCAACCCGAACAACCCCACCGGCGCGCTCTATCCCGATGAAACCCTGCTGGCCATCATCGCGCTGGCGCGTGAATTTGGCCTCATCATCTATTCGGACGAGGTCTATGACAAAGTGCTCTACGATGGCGCGCAGCACACCTCGATGGCGGCGCTTTCGGAAGACGTGCTCACCGTCATTTTCAACGGCCTGTCGAAAAATTACCGCTCCTGCGGCTATCGCGCGGGCTGGATGGTAGTCTGCGGCGACAAGCGCGGCGCGCAAGACTACATCGAAGGGCTGGACATGCTCTCGTCCATGCGGCTGTGCGCCAACGTGCCGGGGCAATACGCCATCCAGACGGCGCTGGGCGGCTATCAGAGCATTCACGACCTGGTCGGCGAAGGCGGGCGGCTGCGCCGCCAGCGCGATCTGGCCTGGGAGCTGATTACCAGCATTCCGGGCGTGAGCTGCGTGCGTCCGCAAGGCTCGTTGTACATGTTCCCGCGCCTTGACCCCGCCATCTATCCGATTCAGGACGACCAGCTCTTCATCACGCGCCTGCTGGAAGCCGAGCGCGTGCTGCTGGTGCAGGGCACGGGCTTTAACTGGGTCAAGCCGGATCACTTCCGGCTGGTCTTTTTGCCGCACGAAGACGACCTGCGCGAAGCCATTGGCCGCATCGCCCGTTTTCTGGAAGGCTACCGCCGCGAGGCGGGCACGGCGTAAGTTTTTCTTTTCACTCAACCCGAACTATTTGTTTCATTTGTTTATTTTTCTGTACTGACCATGAAAGCAATCCAAGCAGCCCTGCTGGGCATCGGTACCGTCGGAGGCGGCACCTTTGAAGTTTTGAACCGCAACAGCGAAGAAATCACCCGCCGCGCCGGTCGCCCGATTCGCATCGTCACGGTGGCCGACCGCAATCTGGAACACGCCCGCAAAGTGGTGCGTGACCGTGCGCAGATTATTGACGATGCCTTCGCCGCCACCCAAGACCCGCAGATTGACATCGTCATCGAACTGATTGGCGGCACCACCGTGGCGCGTGATTTGGTGCTCTCCGCCATTGAGCACGGCAAACACGTCGTGACCGCGAACAAGGCGCTGCTCGCCAAGCACGGCAACGAAATTTTCGCCGCCGCGCAAAAGAAAGGCGTGATGGTCGCCTTTGAAGCTGCCGTGGCCGGAGGCATTCCGGTCATCAAGGCGCTGCGCGAGGGCTTGTCTGCCAACCGCATCCAGTGGATTGCCGGGATTATCAACGGCACCACCAACTTCATCCTCACCGAAATGCGCAACAAGGGGCTGTCGTTTGCCGAGGCGCTGAAACAGGCGCAGGAACTCGGCTACGCCGAAGCCGACCCGACCTTTGACATCGAAGGCGTCGATGCCGCGCACAAAGCCACCATCATGAGCGCCATCGCCTTCGGCGTGCCGATGCAGTTTGAGCGCGCGCACATTGAAGGCATTTCGCACCTGCAATCCATCGACATCACCTATGCCGAACAACTCGGCTACCGCATCAAGCTGCTGGGCATCACCAAAATGCGCGAACAAGGCATTGAACTGCGCGTGCATCCCACGCTGGTGGAAGCCGACCAGTTGCTGGCCAACGTTGAGGGTGCCATGAACGCCGTGCTGGTGCAGGCCGATGCGGTGGGCAAAACCCTCTACTACGGTGCCGGTGCGGGCGCGGAACCCACCGCCAGCGCGGTGATTGCCGACCTGGTCGATGTCACCCGCCTGCACACTTCCGACCCTGAACACCGCGTGCCGCATCTCGCCTTCCAGCCCGAAGAAGTGCGCGAACTGCCGGTGCTGCCGATTGAAGAGACCGTCTCGTGCTACTACCTGCGCCTGAGCGTCTCGGACGAGACTGGCGTGCTGGCGAATGTCGCCCGCATTCTGGCCGAGCAAGGCATTTCCATTCATGGCATCCGCCAGATTGCCGCCCCGGCGGGCGCGACGCGCACCGATGTCATCGTGCTCACGCACGAGACGGTAGAAAAACAGGTCAACACCGCGCTCGCCGCCATTGAAGCGTTGCCAGCGGTGCATGGCGCAGCCGTGCGCCTGCGCGTCGAACATCTGTAATCCGTATCACCTGCCTGCGAGAGGACATGCCCGTGCGTTATCTATCCACCCGAGGGGACGCTGCCCGCCCCGCCTTTTGCGACATCCTGCTCGGCGGGCTGGCGCCCGACGGCGGCCTGTACCTGCCCGAAACCTACCCGCAGATTGACGCGCAAACGCTCGATAGCTGGCGCACGCTGCCCTATCACGAACTGGCCTTTGAAGTGCTGCGCCGGCTGATTGACGACATTCCCGTCGACGACCTGCGCACGCTGTGCGCACGCACCTGGCGGCCTGAAGTCTATTGCCATGTGCGCGAAGGCTCGCGCGCGCAAGACATTACCCCCGTCACTTGGCTGGAACGCGGCAAACTGGCGCTGCTGGAACTGTCCAACGGCCCCACGCTCGCCTTCAAGGACATGGCCATGCAGTTCCTCGGCCACGTCTTTGAATACGAACTTGCCCGTCGTGGGCAAACGCTGAACATTCTCGGCGCTACCTCTGGCGACACCGGCTCTGCCGCCGAATACGCCCTGCGTGGCAAACGCGGCGTGCGCGTCTTCATGCTCTCGCCGCACGGCAAGATGAGCGCCTTTCAGCGCGCGCAAATGTATTCGCTCACCGACGAAAACATCTTCAACATCGCCATCACCGGCCTCTTCGACCAGGCGCAGGACGTGGTCAAGACCGTCTCGGCAGACGCCAGCTTCAAGGCGCGCCACCGCATCGGCGCGGTC
>JAFSWK010000059.1 GCA_017444505.1 Rhodocyclaceae bacterium
ATGATTCCTCCACCGCCGTCCCCACGTCGTCGCCCTTAACGGGCGGCTTCCGAGACGGGGCGATGCTCCGTCTCCCTCTCTACGGGCTACGGGGCGATGAAGGGTGGACAGTCGCGGGCACGACAAATCTGGATACGCTTTTATGTGTACACAAGCACGCAGGACGGGAGTAGAGTGAGCGTGTCTTCATGGGTCATTGTGCCCGTATTGTATGCAGGAGGTTGCCATGGACTCCGTACAAAACAATTCTTCCTTGATGAATCAGGCGTGGCAGGCGATTAACGCTGCCCGTACTGTGCAGCAGCAGGCCGCCGATACCCAGGTGCAGCCGCCGGTGGAACGCCAGGGCGAGACGCCGCAGGGCGTGGAGGTGCAGATTAGCGATGCTGCACGTCAGGCGCAGGCGCGCGATGCCATGGGCGAGACGACGGCTTCCACGGATCTTTCCCGCGCGCAGATGCGCAATGCCGAGCAGACTGCTCCGGGCGTGCCGCAAGGTGTGCCGGGCGGTGAGTTGTCGGCAGCGGCTGCGCGTCCGGCGCCGGAAAACGGTGCGGCTGCGGAACAGCCCGTGCCGCCGACTGCGGCTGCGGAGCAGACGCGCGAACATCCCGGTATGCAGATGTTCCGTGCCACTGCGGGGCTGGGCGCACAAGGCGCTGAGGCTTCGCAGGGCGTGCGCGAAATTGCCTGACGCCGCTTCGTCTGCCTGTGTGTGGATGAATGACGCGCGGCAGGAGGAATAAGCCATGAGCCTGGATGCCATTTCCGGATACGGTACCGACTGGTGGACATCGCAGATGTCCGGCCAGGCGGCTGTTGCGCGCCGTGCCGCAGGGCAGGAAGGCGCGGGCGCGGAAGCGGGCAAGGCGGGCGCAGCAAATCAGACAGGAGAGGGGGAGTCTTTCCACGTCACGCTCAGTGGACAGGCGCCGCAAGACGTAAAAGACGTAAAACAGCCCGATGAAGCGCAGCAGGCGCAGGATGGGCAGCAAGAAGGTCAGCCGGATGAGGCGAAAAAGTCCGACGAGGCCGCAGGCCCGGACGAGCGCAAGCAAAACGGCGAGCCGCTGAGTGAAGAGGAAAAACAGCAGGTCGATTACCTGAAAAAGCGCGACCAGGAAGTGCGTGCGCACGAAATGGCGCATGTATCTGTGGGTGGTTCGCTGGTCAAGCGCGGGGCGATGTATGAATACGAAACCGGCCCGGATGGCAAACGCTACGCGGTGGGCGGCGATGTAATCCTGGATGTGTCCGAAGGGCGCACGCCGGAAGAGACCATCCGCAAGGCCGAGCGCGTGCGCGCGGCGGCGATGGCGCCGGCAGAACCTTCCCCGCAAGATTACAAGGTCGCTAGTCAGGCGGACAAAATGGCTGCCGAGGCGCGTGCGCAGTTGCGCGAGCAGCAGGCGGCGGAGCGTGCGGGCACGGGTGAAAACGGGCAAAGCCAGCAGAAGGCCAGCAACGATGCAGATTCGGCTGGCGGGTTTGGGGAAACTTCTGCCGCTGCTGCGGCGAACATGGCCGGGCGTGTGCGTTCCCTGTATGGGGCGGATGTTGGCGGCATTGGCGCGAACGCTGCGGGGCAGCGCATCCGCGCCTATGCCTGATTCTTCTTTGCAGGGAAGGCTGCCAGAAAGTACCGTCTATGACGGGTTCAGAACGGGTAGAATCTGCCGTTAACCAAAGCAGGACGTTTTGTGCGCACGCGCGCGGGCGTCTGTATGCACCAGGAGCAGCAGGAGGTCAAGGATGTTTGGAGTACGCAACCGCGCAGATGCGTACAAGAAAGTGGGCGTGGAAACCGGAGTTTCCACCGCCTCTCCGCATCAGTTGATCGTGATGCTCTATGACGGCGCGCTGATGGCGCTCTCCAAGGCGATTGCTGCGTTTGAAGCTGGGGAAATTGCCGCGCGCGGGGCGTCGCTTTCCAAGGCGATTGAAATCATTGATAACGGCCTGCGGGCGAGTCTGGACATGAAAGCGGGCGATGGCGAAATGTCCGCCCGTCTGGACGCGCTCTATGAATACATGTGCGACCGCCTGCTGCACGCCAATTTGCGTGCAGACCCCGCGCCCGTCAAAGAAGTGATGGGCTTGCTTGGCTCTTTGCGCGAAGCGTGGGTGCAGATTGACCCCATGAACCAGCAGCGCAGTGCAGCGCAAGGAACGGAGGCATTTTGATGAAAAGATCGCCCAGACAGAAAAACCGCCCCGCGTCCCGTCTTGCCTTGTACGCGGCCTTGCAGGAGCAGTATCGCCAGATGCTGGCAGTGGCGAACACCCAGGAATGGGAACGCCTCGTGACCATGGAGCAGGAAGCCGCCGCGCTGGTGCAGCGCATTGAAGCCGCGCCGCCCGTGCCTGCCGAAGAAGCCGCGCAGGCGCGCGAACGGATTGAAGCGACGCTGGCGCTGGGGCGTGAAATTGAGGCCATCGCCCGTCCGCATCTGGAAAGCCTGCGCGAATTGCTGCGTGACTCGCGTCAGGGGCTGGACGTCCGCCGCGCCTACAGCGCCGTGTAAGCGCTGCGCAGCGAAAATAACGCGGCAGGTGTCGCCGTGGCGGCACCCCCGCTTTGCAAGGAGAGTGCGCCATGATTCCTCCCGACCTTGCTGCCAGTGTCCGCCTGCTCAGTCAGGCCGGGGCTGTTGACCACCAAACGGGGGTCGAAGGTGCCAGCAATGTGCGCGAACTGCAAGCCCGGCTGCCGCAACTTCTGCCTGGCCAGCAATTTTCGGCCATCATCCAGCGTTCGTTTTCCGATGGCACGTTTCAGGCCATCGTTGCCGGGCGCAATCTCACGCTTGCCCTCTCCCAGTCCGCCCAGCCCGGCGATGTGTTAAGTCTCATTGCCACCGAAGTCAAAGGCAATACTGTGTTGGCGCGTCCTGCCGACGTCGTGGCGGACGCGCAGGTTTCCGGGCAAGCCAATCTCAGCAGCGCCGGGCGGCTCATCAGCGCGCTGCTCACCGGCCAGAACGCTTCCGGCCCCACGCAGCTTGCAGGTGGTTCCCCTCTGGTTTCTTCTCCGCCTGCCGATGCCAGCGCGGCGCGCCAGATGCTCGCCCCTGCGCTGCAACAGGCGCTGACGCAAAGCGGTCTGTTTTACGAATCGCATCAGCAAAAATGGCTATCTGGCAAGGTGCAGGTTGCCGACATGCTGATGGAGCCGCAAGGCAAACTCAGCGCCCTGCTGCAACAAGGGCGTGCGCCCGTGCTCACGCAAGCGGGAGCCGCCCCCGCCGCCGCAGCGGCGACAGCAAATGCCGCTGCCACATCAACCGCTGCGGCGGCGGGGGCAGCCGCGAATGCTGCGACTGCGGCCAGCGTAAGCAATGCCAGTTTGACCGCCTCGCTGGCTGCTGCCAATGCCGCGCCTGGTGCCGCCGCAGCGCCTGCTGCGGGCGCGGCGGCGGCGGCGAGCGCCAATTCTGCGATTAATGCCGCGTATTCCGCCAGCGTGCTGGCTGGTTTGTTTGCCGACCCGCAGCTGGTTGCCGGGGCAACGGGGCAATCGCAAGAAGCGGGGCTGTTGAACGAACTGGCGAGAAATCTTGAGCTGGTCATGCGCTCTGTGCAAAGCGGGCAAGGTGAAGCTGCGGGCAAACCGGCGCAGCAACCCGCTGCGGAAGGCGCGAAGGCGCAGCAAGCCCAGCAAGCGGCGCGTGATGCCGCGCAGATGCTCAAAAATGCCGCTGCGGGCGGTGGGGAAGAGCTGAAAAACGTCGCCCGGGAAGCCGTCCGCGCCAACGCAGCCGAGGCGCAGCAACAAGCGGCCAGCGCCCAGCAGGCGGCGGCGCGGCAAGTGATTCCCGAACGGCTCGCGCCCATCGTGCATCAGCAGCTTGAATCGCTGGCGACGCAAAATTACCTGATGCAAGGCATGGCCTGGCCGGGGCAAAAGTTTGAATGGGAAGTGGAAGACGAAGGCCATGGTGCGCACGGTGAAGAGGGCGAATTGCAAGAATGGAAAACCACGCTGCGCGTCATCATGCCGAACATGGGCGGCGTCGAAGCGCGCATTGCGCTCACTGCCTCGGGCGTGTCGCTGCGGCTGGTGGCCGAATATGACGACACGGTCGACAAGCTCACGCAAGCCAGCGCGGAACTGGCCGAAGCGCTGGAAGCGGCGGACGTGCCGCTGACTGGCTTTGTGGCCGAAAAACTGAAAGAAAAACCCGCGCCCGCGCAGGAACAGGCGCAAGCGTCGGTGGAGGAAGGCAACGATGGCTGACGGGCGCGACGAATCGCAGGCTGCGGCGGGTGACGAAGTCCGCCAGCAAGCCGTCGCGCTCGCCTACGCACCGGGCGAGGCCGCTCCGCGCGTGGTTGCCAAGGGCAAAGGGCTGGTGGCGCAGGAAATCATCGAGCGCGCCCGCGAAGCCGGCGTCTACGTGCACGAATCACCCGAACTGCTCGGCCTGCTGATGCAGGTCGATTTGGACGACCGCATTCCGCCGCAGTTATACGTCGCCGTCGCTGAACTGCTCGCCTGGCTCTACAAGGTCGAAGCCCGCACCGCCTCGCCCAACAAACCACCCAAACTCACCTTGCCCGAATCGCTCGACGCAGGGCAGGGCAAAGGCGCGTAGCGGCGCAGACTCTGCCCCCAAAACGGCTCTTCGCCCCAAACGGGCGCTTCGTCCGTCCCCGTTCGTGCAGGGCGACGAAAAGTTGATAACGAAAGTTTTTTTGGGAGCAAAATCCGCGCTGCACACCCGCGCCTGCGACCAGCGCGCCCGCAGTGATGATGGGAGAGATATTTGGGGATTTTGGGGGATGGGGTTTTGTAATGGTGTTTCGGATGGTGTAACGGTTGTGGCGTGAAAAAAACCGCCTTGCGGCGGGTCGGCAACAAGTTGCCCACCCTGCTTGCTTGGTTTGGCTTCGCCCCTACCGCATCGCGCACACGGGGGGGCATCGCGCACACAAAAAACTGACGGCGGCGGCGGATGCCGTCTGAGATCGCGCCGACGCTGCCTTGCAGCAAAACAAAACGGCCACCCTGAGAGGTGGCCGTTTCGCGTTTTCTGGTGCCGGCAAGAGGAGTCGAACCCCCGACCTTCGCATTACGAATGCGCTGCTCTACCAACTGAGCTATGCCGGCTTGTGGGTGGCGCGTGCGTTCAATGCGCCGGAAAAGGCGTCGATTATACGTGTTTCTTCGGGTTTGGCAAAGCGGGGCGGTGTGTGAGAATGGCCTTGTCGTGATGGTCTGCCTGCGTGCGGCCTGAGCTTTGATGCGGAGGATTCTGCGGTGACAATCGAGACGGAGACAATTGCTTCCGAGTGTACGATCTGCTTCATTGATCTGATCGGTAGCGTGCGCCTGTACCAGCGCGAGGGCGATGCGCAGGGCTTTGCGCGGGTCTCGGCGGCGCTCGATGCGGTGCGCGCGGTGGTCGAACAGTGCGGCGGTACGATCAGCAAACATATGGGCGACGGGCTGATGGTGTGCAAAGCCCATCCAGACCGCGCGGCGGAAGCGGCGATGCTGGTGCATGAGGTGCTCTATGCGCAGGGCGTGGATCTGGGCGTGTGCATTGGGTTCCATCATGGGCCGGTGATTGTGCGCGGCAATGATTTGTTTGGCGATACGGTCAATTGCGCTTCGCGCTTGCAGGAGATGGCGACCGAGGGGCGGGCAATCATGACGGAGGGCACGGCGCGGCGGCTGTCGGCGCGCTGGCAGGAGTATTTGACGCTGGTGCCGCGCCATTCGTTGCGCGGGGCGGCGGCGTCGCACGCTTTGCAGGATTTGTGTGAGTTGCGCTGTGCGTATCTGGGCGAGCTGACGCAGTTTGATGTGCAGTACCGCGAGGAACGCTTGCGTCCGCTGCATCTGGTGTTGCGGCTGGGGTTGCGGCGCTGGGTGCTGGATGAGAGTTTGCCGGTGCTGCGGCTGGGGCGGCAGGCGTCGCTGGATGTGTGCGTGGCGGATCCTCTGGTTTCCCGTCTGCACGCGGAAATCGAGCTGCGCGGCAATCAGTTTGTGCTGGTCGATCACAGCAGCAACGGTACCTTTGTGACGCCGGAGGCGGGCGAGGAGTTTCAGGTTTCACACGGGCAGATGGTGCTGCCGCGCAGCGGTTGGTTGTCGCTGGGCACCTGTGCGGTGACGGGGGCGACCGTGCTGCGCTTTGAACAGCGCCTGCTCACCCAGGTGGCCAAACGCCCGCGTATGGTGGGGTGAATAAACAGCCCCCACGTTCGCTTCAGCCCTCTGCGCGGATGCGGTGCAGGCGGGCGCCGAGGATGGTGAGTTTTTCTTCCAGACGTTCGTAGCCGCGATCAAGGTGGTGGAGCTGTTCGATGCGGGTTTGCCCTTCGGCGGCCAGTCCGCCGATGACGAGGCTGGCCGAGGCGCGGAGATCAGTGGCGCGCACGGCGGCACCTTGCAGGGCGGGCACGCCGCTGACGATGGCGGTGTTGCCTTCGGTGCGGATGTCTGCGCCGAGGCGTTTGAGTTCGTCGGCGTGCATGAAGCGGTTTTCAAAGATGGTTTCGCGGATGATGGCGGTGCCGCTGGCTACCGTGTTGAGCGCCATGAATTGCGCTTGCATGTCGGTGGGGAAGGCGGGATAGGGGGCGGTTTGCAGGCTGACGGCGGTGGGGCGTTCGGGGGCGGTGAGGGTAATGGCGTCGGTTTCCACGTGAAGCTGACAGCCGCTTTCTTGCAATTTTTCCAGCACGGTTTTGAGCGTGTCGGGGCGGGTGTGGGTGAGGCGGATGCGGCCACGGGTGACGGCGGCGGCGCAGAGGTAGGTGCCGGTCTCGATGCGGTCGGGCATGATGCGGTGCGCCGCGCCGTGCAGACGCTTGACGCCCTGAATGCGGATGATGTCCGTGCCCGCGCCCTGAATCTGCGCGCCCATGGCGCTGAGGCATTCGGCCAGGTCGACGACTTCCGGTTCGCGGGCGGCGTTTTCGATGATGGTTTCGCCTTCGGCCAAGGCTGCGGCCATCATGAGGTTTTCCGTGCCGGTGACGGTGACCATGTCGGTGACCAGATGCGTGCCGCGCAGTCCGGTGGTGGTGACGTGGATGTAGCCGTGGTCGACTTCAATGGCCGCGCCCATCGCTGTCAGGCCTTTGATGTGCTGGTCGACAGGACGCGCGCCAATGGCGCAGCCGCCGGGCAGGGAGACGCGCGCCTGACGGCAGCGGGCGGTGAGCGGGCCGAGCACGAGGATGGCCGCGCGCATGGTTTTCACCATCTCATACGGGGCGACGGGGTTGGTGATGGCGTCGGCACAGAGGGTGAGGCTGTTGCTGTTGCGTTCGACAAGACGCACGCCCATCTGGGTGAGCAGCGCGAGCAGGGTTTCGATGTCTTGCAGGCGGGGGACGTTGTGGAACGTGACCGGCTCGGAGGTGAGCAGCGCCGTGCAGAGAATGGGCAGGGCGGCATTCTTGGCGCCGGAGATGGCGATTTCACCTTGCAGGCGTTGGCCGCCTTCGATAATCAGGGTGTCGGACATGGTGTAAACATTCCGCAGAGGTCAGTCAGGAATTGGCGCACGCCTGCTGCCAAGTATCAGGTGTGTACGTGGCAAGTTGCAGGGCGTGGATTTCGTTGCCGAGCAGGGCGCCCAGTGTGTCATAGACGGCTTTGTGCTGGCGCACGCGGCTTAACCCTGCAAAGGCGGCGCTGACGACGGTGGCGTGAAAGTGTGTGCCGTCGTCGCTTGCGACGTGGACGTGTTCGCAGGGCAGACCGGCGAGGATGAGGCGCTGGATTTCGGCAGGGTCGAACATGGTGGCGTGTGTGGGCAAAAAACGGTTCAGGTGCGCAGTTTGTAGCCGCTGGCGAGCATTCGCAAGGCGATTGCCGTCACCAGAACGAGGCAGGCGGCGGTGACCCCCAGACTGAGCCAGGGCGAGACGTCAGACTGGCCGAAAAAGCCGTAGCGCAGTCCGTCAATCATGTAAAAAAACGGGTTGAAGTGTGACACCTGCTGCCAGAACGGGGGCAGCGAGTGCAGGGAATAAAAGACGCCGGAGAGCATGGTCAGCGGCATGATGAGGAAGTTTTGAAACAGCGCGAGCTGGTCGAATTTGTCAGACCAGATGCCGGCGATGATGCCCAGCGCGCCCAGCAGCGCGCTGCCCAGCATGGCGAAGACGAGCACCCAGAGCGGGGCGGCGATGCCGACGTGGGTAATCGGTATGGCGATGGCGAGCACGCCCAGCCCTACCAGCAGGGCGCGCGCGATGGCCGCCAGTGTGTAGGCGGCAAACATGCTTTGCCAGGAAATGGGCGAGAGCAGGATGAAAATGATGTTGCCGGTAATCTTGCTTTGAATCAGCGAGGAAGAGCTGTTGGCAAAGGCGTTTTGCAGCACCGACATCATGATGAGACCGGGGGCGAGAAACTGGCTGTAACTGACGGCGTCATAGACGGTGACGCGCTGGTCGAGCACCTGCGCGAAAATCAGCAGATAGAGCAGGGCGCTGAGTACGGGCGCGCCGACGGTTTGCACGCCGACTTTCCAGAAGCGCATGACTTCCTTGCCCAGCAGGGTGCGAAAGCCAATCCAGGCAGAAGACGAGAGAAGGCGGGATTGAAGCTCAGGCACGGTGCATGATCTCCCGAAAAACGTGTTCCAGTTCGGGCGCGCCCAGTTCCATGTCTTGCACCTGCACGTCGTGCGCGCGCAGGCGGGCGAGCAGGGGTTCTACGTCGGCGCAGTGTTCCAGACTGAATTCAATCCAGCCATCCTCGCCCG
>JAFSWK010000060.1 GCA_017444505.1 Rhodocyclaceae bacterium
CTATCGGCTCATTCCGATGGTCGACAAAGGGCAGGACGGCGAATTGCTGCGCCGCATTCGCGGGCTGCGCAAAAAATTCGCGCAGGAAGTGGGCTTTCTCAGCGCGCCGGTGCATATCCGCGACAACCTCGAACTCAAACCCAACGCCTACCGCATCACGCTCAAAGGCGTCGAAATCGGCATGGGCGAGGCGTATCCGGGGCAATACATGGCGATTAACCCGGGGCGTGTTTCCGGTCCGCTGCCGGGGCGTGAGACGCGCGACCCGGCCTTTGACCTGCCCGCCTACTGGATTGAGGGCAGCCAGCGCGAACAGGCGCATGTGCTGGGCTACACCGTGGTCGATGCCAGCACCGTGGTGGCCACGCACATCAACCACGTCATCCTGAACCACGCCGCAGAATTGCTGGGACGTCAGGAAACCCAGGCGCTGCTCGATCACATTGCGAAGAGCGCGCCGAAGATGATTGAAGACCTGGTGCCCGACCAGCTTTCGGTCAGCGTCGTGCAGAAAGTGTTGCAATACCTGCTGGAAGAAGGCGTGCCGATTCGGGACATGCGCACAATCATCGAAATTCTGGCCGAAGCCGCGCCGCGCACGCAGGATCCGCTGGAGCTGACTACCCGCGTGCGTCAGGGGCTGGGGCGCGCCATCATGCAGGGCTTGTTCCCGGGCACGGGCGAAATTCTGGTCATGGCGCTGGAGCCTTCGCTGGAGCGCCTGCTGATGCAGGCGATGAGCAGCAATACCGATGCGGCCATCGAGCCGAGTCTGGCCGACGGTCTGTTGCGTCAGGCCGCTGCCGCCGCCGAACGGCAGGAAAACATCGGCCTGCCGCCGGTGCTGCTGGTGCCGCCGCAACTGCGCTGGCTGCTGACGCGCTTTTTGCGCCGCAGCGTGCCTTCGATGAAGGTGATTTCCAACGCCGAAATTCCCGAATCGCGCACCATTCGCGTCACCGCCATGGTCGGCAGCAGCGCCTGAGCACGCGGACAAAGCGGGTGCAGACAGGGGCTCGGGCGGAAAAATTTTGCCCGCTTCGCGCTTCCCCCTCTTGCTTTCTCTTGTATTCTCTGCAAAAGTTCCATGTTCCCTTCGGGGAACCGCAGAACTCTTTTTCACTGACAGGCGAGGATTTTTCCATGAAACACGTTCGCACCACTCCCGTTCTTTCCGCAATCGCGCTGGCCTGCGGCATGGCCGTTGCCGCTCCGTCGCTGGCTGCCGACACCATCCGCATCGCGTTCGGCGGCCCGGTGACCGGCCCGATTACGCAATATGGCGACATGGTCAAGGAAGGCATCTACACTGCCGCAGATGTCTATAACGCCGCCGGTGGCGTCAATGGCAAGCAGATTGAAGTGGTCGAAGTGGATGATGCCTGCGAACCGAAACAGGCGCCGGTGGCGGCCAACCGTGTCATCAAGGATGGCATCCGCTTTGTCGTCGGTCACACCTGCACGGGTGCGACGGTGGCAGCGGCACCGATTTACAACAACGAAGGCGTGGTGATGGTCACCCCGTCGGCCACCGGCCCGGTGCTCACCGATGGCAAAAACTACGAATTCATCTTCCGCACCATTGGCCGCGATGACCAGCAAGGCCCTGCGGCGGTGAAATTCATCGTCGAAAAAGTGCAGCCGAAGAAAGTCGCTGTGCTGCACGACAAACAATCCTACGGTCAGGGCATCGCTGAGTCGGTGCGCGACGGCCTGAAAGCCGCCAGTCTGGAACCCGTGATTTTTGAAGGCATCAACGCGGGCGAGAGCGATTATTCTGCCGTCATCACCAAGCTGAAGGCTGCGGGCGTTGATTTTGTCTATTTTGGTGGCTATCACCCCGAACTCGGCCTGCTGCTGCGCCAGGGCGCGGAACAGGGTCTGAAAGCCCGCTTCATGAGCGATGAAGGCGCGGGCAACCCGGACATCAACGCCATTGCCGGCGATGCTGTCGAAGGCATGTTGCTGACGCTGCCGGCGGATTTCTCCGCCAAGCCGGAAAACGCCAAAGTGGTCGAAGCCTTCAAGGCCAAGGGTCGCAACGCGGGCGGCGCGTTCCAGTTGTCTGCCTATGCTGCGACGATGGCGATTCTCGAATCCATCAAGGCCACTGGCAGTGAAGACCCGGCCAAGGTCGCGCAACACATGCACGCGAACAGCTTTGATACCCCGATTGGTGAAATTTCCTGGACGGAACAGGGGGATCTGAAGAGCTTTGACTTTGTGGTCTACACCTGGCACAAGGATGGCAGCAAGTCGATTGCTGAAAAATAACCACATTCCGTTGTATTGACGCACTGCGTCTTCCGCAAAGCGCCCCCGCCTGCGTGCGGGGCGCTGCGCGCTCAAGGCTCCGGCCTTTGCCCCACAGGGCGATTCGTGTGACGCCCGCGCATTGTTCTCTCATGGCAGATTTTCTTCCCTTATTCATCCAGCAGCTTTTTAACGGTCTTTCGCTGGGCGCCATCTATGCCCTGATTGCCATCGGCTACACGATGGTCTACGGCATCATCGGCATGATTAACTTCGCGCACGGCGAAATTTACATGGTCGGTGCCTATGTCGGGCTGGTTGCGGTGACGGCCATCGGCACGCAAAGCGGCTTGCCCATCTGGCTGATTATTGCCGTCATGCTGGTGCTTTCCGTGACAGTCACCGGCGTCTATGGTTTTGCTGTGGAGCGCATCGCCTATCGCCCGCTGCGTTCCAGTCCTCGCCTGGTGGCGCTGATTTCGGCCATCGGCATGTCCATCTTTTTGCAAAACTGGGTCGGACTTGGTCAGGGCACGCGCGACATGGCCGTGCCCTCGCTGATTTCGGGTGCCTATACGCTTCAGATGGGCGAGAGTTTTGAAATCACCATTGCCTGGTCGCGGCTGATGATTATTGGCGTCGTGCTGGCGCTGATGATTGCGCTCACGCTGTTTATCCAGCACTCGCGCATGGGGCGCGCCTCGCGTGCCTGTTCGCAGGATTTGCAGATGGCCGAACTGCTCGGCATCAACACCGACCGCGTGATTTCCTTCACCTTCGTGCTGGGCGCGGTGCTCGCTGCGGTCGGCGGCGTGCTGATTGCCATTACGGTGGGCAAACTCAATCCCTTCATTGGCTTTATCGCCGGCATCAAGGCATTTACCGCCGCCGTGCTGGGCGGCATTGGCAGCATTCCCGGCGCGATGCTGGGCGGCGTGCTGCTGGGTGTGGCCGAGACGCTTGCCGCAGGCTACATTTCCAGTGAATACAAAGACATTGTGGCGTTCGGGCTGCTGGTGCTGATTTTGCTGTTCCGCCCCACCGGGCTGCTCGGCAAACCGGAAGTGGAGAAAGTCTGATGCTCGCCCAATTGCCCCGCGCCCTGATTGCCGCCGTCTTCGCCTTTGTCATTCTGGCACCCATCTTTGGCCTGAAACTGGTGCGGCAGGGAATGCACAGCACCTTGCAACCGCACTGGGGCATCGTGCTCTGGGGCTGCGCCGCCGTGTTTGTGGTGCAATTGCTGCATCCGTGGCTGGCGCGCCTGTTTGCGCGCGTGCGCCTGCCATCGGTGCCTGCGCTGGATGAAGAACACCACCCGTGGGCGTGGGCGGCAGTGGTGCTGCTGGCGGTGGTCTGGCCGTTTTTTGGCGGACGCAGCGCCGTCGATATTGCAACATTGGCGCTGATTTACGTCATGCTCGGCTTGGGGCTGAACATCGTCGTCGGCTTTGCCGGGCTGCTGGACTTGGGCTTCGTCGGCTTTTACGCCGTCGGCGCATACACTTACGGCCTGCTGTATCACTGGGCAGGCTGGTCGTTCTGGGAATGTCTGCCGCTGGCCGGCATGATGGCCGCGCTGTTCGGCTTTTTGCTGGGTTTTCCGGTGTTGCGGCTGCGCGGCGACTATCTGGCCATTGTCACGCTCGGCTTTGGCGAAATCATCCGTCTGCTGCTCACCAACCTGACCGAATGGACGGGCGGCCCCGACGGTATTTCCGGCATTCCTTCGCCCACGCTCTTTGGGCTGGAAATGACTCGCCGCGCCAGTTCGCCAGAGAGCCAGACTTTCCACGAATTTTTTGCCATGCCGTTCAACCCTGACCACATGGTGATTTATCTCTACCTGCTGGCGCTGGCGCTGGCGCTGGTGACCTTGCTGGTCTCCAACCGTCTGTTGCGGATGCCCATCGGGCGCGCCTGGGAAGCCTTGCGCGAAGACGAAATCGCCTGCCGCTCGCTGGGGCTGAACCCGACGCACATCAAGCTCTCCGCCTTTACGCTGGGTGCCATGTTTGCGGGCTTTGGCGGCGCGTTTTTCGCCGCCCGTCAAGGGCTGGTCAATCCTGAATCCTTCACCTTTATTGAGTCGGCGCTGATTCTTTCCGTGGTCGTGCTCGGCGGCATGGGGTCGCAGGTCGGCGTAATTCTGGCCGCAGTGGCGCTTACCGTGTTGCCCGAAGTGGTGCGCGAGTTTGCCGAATACCGCATGTTGGCCTTCGGTTTCGTGATGGTGTTGATGATGGTCTGGCGACCACAAGGGCTGCTGCCGATGAAGCGGCCACAGGTGGATTTGTAGGGCAGGGGAAGACGATGAATGAACCGACCACCGCCCTTGTCCCCGTGGCCGCGCCTTTGCTGGAAGTGCGCGCGCTGGTGATGCGCTTTGGCGGCCTGCTGGCCGTCGATGGCGTGGCGTTTGACGTGCGCGCCAACGAAGTCTTTTCCATCATCGGTCCGAACGGTGCGGGCAAGACCACGGTATTCAACTGCATTGGCGGTTTCTACAAGCCCAGCGGCGGGCAGATTCTGCTTGCCGGGGAAAACATCACCGGCCTGCCCAGTCATCGCGTCGCCCGCAAAGGGCTGGTGCGCACGTTCCAGGGCGTGCGGCTGTTCAAAAACCTCACGGTGCTGGAAAACCTGCTGGTGGCGCAACACATGCAGGTCAAAAGTGGTCTGCTCTCCGGCCTGCTGGTTACCCGCGCCTACCGTCGCGCCGAACAAGCGGCCATTGAGCACGCCATGCAATGGCTCGACTTCATGGATTTGCGC
>JAFSWK010000061.1 GCA_017444505.1 Rhodocyclaceae bacterium
AAGAGTGGGAAGAAAAACAGGTCAGGAACTACATGGAGCGGCGCCAGGCGCGCACGCAAGCGCAGGCGTAAGTCCGCGAGCATTCCCGTCCCGTCTTTTGTGAACGTTCCGCCATAAAAAAAGCCGCCCCGACGGGCGGCTTTTCGTTGCTGCGTACATTTGCCGCAGTCACTGAAGAGGTTTGTCAAAGATGGGACAGGCAGCAGATTCCGTATCCTTTTTCAGGAAAAACACGGGGGTTGCAGCGTGATTCAGGGGGTTTCTGTGCGGGGTGTTTCCCCTTCGGGCGCGGGGTTTTCGGCGGGAAGGGGGGCTTCGGGGCGGCGGTGGGCGAGGACTTTGTCGATGCGTTTGCCGTCCATGTCGACGACTTCCAGCGTCCAGCCTTCCCATTCGACGATGTCGCCAGTGGCGGGCATTCGGCCCAGCAGCCACATGACCATGCCGGAGAGCGTGTGATAGTGGCTTTTGCCCTCATCCGGCACGCTGCGCAGCGCCAGGCAGTCTTTCATTTCCATGACCGGAATCAGTCCATCAAGCAGCCACGAGCCATCGGCACGCGGTACCGACCAGGCCTCTTCGCTGTTGTCGGTCTGAAATTCGCCGGTGAGCGATTCGATCAGGTCGTGCATCGTGACCATGCCTTGCACTTCGCCGTATTCGTCGATGACGAACATGATGTGTGTATTGCGGGCGCGGAAAGCGTTGAGCAGCGCCATGCCACTGAGCGATTCGGGCACATAGACGGCGTCTTCCAGCTCTTGTGACAAATCCAGCTCCTTGCCCGCCTGCTGTTGCCGGAAAAGCTGCTTGGCGCTGATGACGCCGAGAATGTCGTCCAGTCCGCCCCGGCAGACCGGAAAGCGCACATGCGGCGACTGCATCAGGCGTTCGATGTTTTCTTTCAGCGGACGGCTGATGTCCAGCCAGACGATGTCGGCGCGCGGCACCATCAGCGAGGCGATGGGGCGTTCGTCCAGACGGAAGACGTTGCGCACCATGGCTTGCTCGGTTTTTTCGATGACGCCCGCTTCGGTGCCTTCGTCGATGATGGCGTGAATTTCTTCTTCGGTGACGGCGCTGGCGGCGGTGTCGCGCAGGCCGAGCAGACGCAAAATCAGCTCTGTGGCACCCGTGAGCAGCCAGACGAAGGGGCGCGAGATGCTGGCCAGCACGCTCATGGGGCGGGCGACGATGCGGGCGATGGCTTCGGCGTGCAGTTGCGCGATGCGCTTGGGCACCAGTTCGCCAATGACGATGGAAACGAAGGTGATGCAGATGACCACGATGCTGGTGGCCAGCGCCCCGGCCAGCGAGGGATTCATGCCCAGTGCTTGCAGCCGCTCGGCCAGCGGCAGGGAAATGGCGTGTTCGCTGAATACGCCGTAGAGGATGCCGATGGTCGTGATGCCGATTTGCACGGTGGACAGAAAGCGCGTTGGCTCCGCACCCAGTTGCATGGCGAGCGCGGCGGCGCGGTCGCCTTCCTGCGCCCGTTTGGCCAGACGCACGCGGCGCGCGGCGACCAGCGCGATTTCAGACATGGCGAAGAGGCCGTTCAGGATGATGAGGAAAAACAGAATCAGTAGTTTCATGGACGTGACGTGCGCGGCATCAAGCAGGCGCGGAGATGCGCCGCGAGGACGGCGGAAAGGGGGAGGCAAGGGGAAGGCCGTCGGGACGTGGGTCAGCGCGCATGGGGCGAAGCGGCGAAGACAAACCCGCGAAGGCATGGCCGGACGCGCGGGCGAGGGGC
>JAFSWK010000062.1 GCA_017444505.1 Rhodocyclaceae bacterium
GCGCCGCGTGCACGCAGCAGTAGTCAAATTCAATGCCCTGCCCGATGCGGTTCGGCCCGCCGCCGAGCACCATGATTTTTTTGTTGCCGGTCGGGCGCGCTTCGCATTCGCCGTCTTCAGCCTCATAGCAGGAATAGAGGTAGGCGGTGCTGGTGGCAAATTCCGCCGCGCAGGTGTCGACCCGCTTGTAGACAGGGCGGACTTTCAGCGCGTGGCGGTGTGCGCGCACGGCGTGCTCATCGGTGTGCAGCAGCTTGGCCAGACGGCGATCCGAAAAGCCTTTTTGTTTGAGTTCGCGCATCTGCGCGGCGTCGATGCGGGCGAGCGCCTGCCCGCCGAATTCCTCGGTGTGTTTGTCCAGCGCCAGTTCGGTGCGCACGATGTCTTCAATCTGCACGAGGAACCACGGGTCGATGCGGGTAATCTGGTGCACTTCCTGCAAGGTCCAGCCGGCGGCGAAGGCGTCGCCCACGTACCAGATGCGTTCGGGGCCGGGTTCGCCCAGTTCTTTTTCCAGTAGCTCGCGGTCTTGCGTTTTTTCGTTCATGCCGTCGACGCCCACTTCCAGCCCGCGCAGGGCTTTCTGGAAAGATTCCTGGAAGGTGCGGCCAATGGCCATGACTTCGCCCACGGATTTCATCTGCGTGGTGAGGCGGTCAGGCGCTTGCGGGAATTTTTCAAAGGCGAAACGCGGAATTTTGGTGACGACGTAGTCAATCGTCGGTTCAAAGCTGGCGGGCGTGGCGCCGCCGGTGATGTCGTTGCGCAGTTCATCCAGCGTGGAACCTACCGCCAGTTTGGCGGCAATCTTGGCAATCGGGAAACCCGTGGCTTTCGAGGCCAGTGCCGAAGAGCGCGACACGCGCGGGTTCATTTCAATGACTACCATGCGGCCATCGGCGGGGTTGATGGCAAACTGCACGTTTGAGCCGCCCGTGTCGACGCCGATTTCACGCAGCACGGCAATCGAGGCATTGCGCAGCAGTTGGTATTCCTTGTCGGTGAGCGTCTGCGCCGGGGCGACGGTGATGGAGTCGCCGGTGTGCACGCCCATCGGGTCGAGGTTTTCAATCGAGCAGATGATGATGCAGTTGTCCGCCTTGTCGCGCACCACTTCCATCTCAAACTCTTTCCAGCCCAGCAGCGATTCTTCAATGAGCAGCTCGTGCGTGGGCGAGGCTTCCAGACCGCGTTTGCAGATGGCGACGAATTCTTCCATGTTGTAGGCGATGCCGCCGCCGGAGCCGCCGAGCGTGAAGCTGGGGCGAATAATCACCGGAAAACCGATGCCCGCCTGCACCTGCAAGGCTTCTTCCAGCCCGTGCGCAATGCCGGAGCGCGCCGAGGAAAGACCGATGCGAGTCATCGCCTCTTTGAATTTCAGGCGGTCTTCGGCCTTGTCGATGGCCGCTTCGGATGCGCCAATCAATTCCACGCCGTATTTTTCCAGCACGCCGTGGCGGGCAAGGTCCAGCGCGCAGTTCAGCGCCGTTTGCCCACCCATGGTCGGCAGGATGGCATCGGGGCGTTCTTTTTCGATGATGCGTTCAACAAACTGCCAGGTGATGGGTTCGATATAGGTGGCGTCCGCCGTGCCCGGGTCGGTCATGATGGTGGCCGGATTGGAATTGACCAGAATGACGCGGTAGCCTTCTTCGCGCAGCGC
>JAFSWK010000006.1 GCA_017444505.1 Rhodocyclaceae bacterium
ACCGCTTCGCCCTGCACCGCTTCAAGGCCGACGAGAGCTATCTGGTCGGCGAAGGCAAAAGGCCGATTGCCGCCTATCTGGATATTGCCGACATTGTGCGCATCGCCAAACACGCGAAGGTCGACGCCATCCATCCCGGCTACGGTTTTCTGGCGGAAAACCCGCAGTTTGCCGAAGCCTGCGCCGCAGCGGGCATCGTCTTTATCGGCCCCAGGCCGGAAGTGATGCGCGCGCTGGGCAACAAGGTTTCCGCCCGCGCGCTGGCGCAAAAAGTGGGCGTGCCGGTCGTGCCCGCCACGGGCGCGCTGCCGCGCGATGCGAACCTTTGCCGCCAGCTTGCCGCCGAAATCGGTTATCCCATCATGCTCAAAGCCAGTTGGGGCGGTGGCGGGCGCGGGATGCGCGCGATTCAGAACGAGGCCGAACTGCTGCCCGCCATCGAAGTGGCGCGGCGCGAAGCGGCGGCGGCGTTTGGTAACGATGAGGTCTATCTGGAAAAACTCGTCGAACGTGCGCGCCACGTCGAAGTGCAGATTCTGGGCGATACGCACGGCAAGCGCGTGCATCTGTTTGAGCGCGATTGCTCGGTGCAGCGGCGCAATCAGAAAGTGGTCGAACGCGCGCCCGCGCCCTATCTCACGCCTGCGCAACGCGAGGCGTTGTGCGCGGCGGCGCTGAAAATTGCCGATGGCGTCAATTACACGCACGCCGGTACAGTGGAATTTCTCATGGACGCCGATACCGGCGCGTTCTACTTCATCGAGGTCAACCCGCGCATTCAAGTGGAGCACACCGTCACCGAGGAAGTCACCGGCGTCGATCTGGTCAAGGCGCAGATTGCGGTGAGCGAGGGCGCGCGCATCGGCGAGAGCGATTTTCTGCCCGCGCAAACGGCCATTCACCTTTCCGGCCACGCGCTGCAATGCCGTGTCACCACCGAAGACCCCGAAAAAGGTTTTGCGCCCGATTACGGCAAACTTTCCACCTACCGCAGCGCCTCGGGCGCCGGCATCCGGCTGGACGCGGGCACGGCCTACACCGGCGCGGTCATCACGCCGTTTTACGATTCGCTGCTGGTGAAAATCACCGCGCGCGGGCACGATTCGGACGAAGCCATCCGCCGCATGAACCGCGCGCTGGGCGAATTTCGCGTTCGCGGCGTAGCGACCAATCTGGCGTTTCTGGAAAACGTCATCACCCATCCGTCGTTCAAAAACGGCGAATGCACCACGCGCTTTATCGACAACACGCCGGAACTGTTCAACTTCAAACCGCGCCGCGACCGTGGCACGCGCCTGCTGCGCTTTGTGGGCGAAGTAACCGTCAACGGCAACCCCGAAATGAAAGGCCGCGCCCTGCCCGCGCAGCCGCTGGGCAAAGCGCAACTGCCCGCCGCCGACCTGGACGCCGCCGCCCCGCGCGGCACGCGCGATGTGCTGCGCGAACTCGGCGCGCAAGGTTTTGCGCGCTGGATGCGCGAAGAAAAGCGCGTGCTGCTCACCGACACCACGATGCGCGACGCGCACCAGTCGCTGTTTGCCACGCGGATGCGCACGGCGGACATGCTCGCCGTCGCGCCCCACTACGCCCGCCTGCTGCCGGAACTCTTCTCGCTGGAATGCTGGGGCGGCGCAACGTTTGACGTCGCCCTGCGTTTTCTGAAAGAAGACCCGTGGCAGCGTCTGGACAAACTGCGCCGCGCCGTGCCCAACATCCTCTTCCAGATGCTGCTGCGCGCCTCCAACGCCGTGGGCTACACCAATTATGCCGACAACGTCGTGCGCTATTTCGTGCAGCAAGCCGCCGCGCACGGCATTGACGTGTTCCGCGTCTTTGACTCGCTCAACTGGGTAGAAAACATGCGCGTGGCGATGGACGCCGTGATTGAAGCCGGTGCGCTGTGCGAAGGCACGATTTGCTACACCGGCGACCTGCTCGACCCCGCGCGCCCGAAATACAACCTCAAATATTACGTGCGCATGGCCAAAGAGCTGGAAAAAGCCGGTGCGCACATCCTCGGCATCAAGGACATGGCGGGCGTGTGCCGTCC
>JAFSWK010000063.1 GCA_017444505.1 Rhodocyclaceae bacterium
GCTCAGGAAAAGAAACCGCGCGTAAATGATGAAATCACCGCGCCCCAGGTTCGTCTGCTCAGTGCCACTGGCGAGCAGCTTGGCATCGTTCCCATTGCCGAGGCCATGGAAGCCGCAGACGAAGCCGAACTGGATCTGGTCGAAATCGCTCCGCTTGCCGAACCGCCGGTCTGTAAAATCATGGACTACGGCAAGTTCAAGTATCAGGAACAAAAAAAGGCTCACGAAGCCCGTCTGCGCCAGAAACAGGTGCAGATCAAGGAAATCAAGCTGCGCCCCGGTACAGACGAGAACGACTACCAGATCAAGATGCGCAACCTGCGCCGTTTCCTGGATGATGGCGACAAAGTCAAGGTCACCCTGCGTTTTCGCGGTCGTGAGATGGCTCACCAGGAAATCGGTCTGCGCCAGTTGGAGCGCATCCGCACCGATCTGGAAGAGACCGCCACGGTCGAACAGATGCCCAAGATGGAAGGGCGGCAGATGGTGATGATGGTTGTCCCGAAGAAGTAACCCTTTTGCGTCTGCCGCTTCCTCGTGGGCGGCAGGCAAAACTCCCGGTCGCAAGGCCGGAAAACCAAGTGGCACAGGGTAACAAAACGCCGCACGGCGGCTACCTTGCGTCATGTCATCAACAATGGAGTATTCACAATGCCCAAAATGAAAACCAAAAGCGGCGCGGCCAAGCGCTTCAAACTGCGCCCCGGCGGCACGGTCAAGCGTTCGCAAGCCTTCAAGCGCCACATCCTGACCAAGAAAACCACCAAGGTCAAACGCCAGCTTCGTGGCATGACGGAAGTGCACGCGGCGGATCACAAGCAGATCCACGCCATGATGCCCTACGCCTGAACCAGTAAAAGGAGAAACTCATGCCTCGCGTAAAACGTGGTGTCATTGCACACGCCCGTCACAAAAAAATCCTCAAACTCGCCAAAGGCTATCGTGGCCGCCGCAAAAACGTCTATCGCATCGCCAAACAGGCGGTGATGAAAGCCGGTCAATACGCCTACCGCGACCGCCGTCAGCGCAAGCGCCAGTTCCGCGCCCTGTGGATTGCGCGCATCAACGCCGCCGCCCGCGAACTCGGCCTCACTTACAGCACCTTCATGAACGGCCTGAAAAAAGCCTCGATTGAAGTCGACCGCAAAGTGCTGGCGGACTTGGCCGTATTCGACAAGGCCGCTTTCGCGGCACTGGCCGAACAGGCTCGCGCCAAGCTGGCCTAATCGCACGGCAGCACAACGAGCAACAGGGGGCGTCGCAGCCCCCTTTGCCTTTCGCGCCGCTGGCGCGTCAAGACGGGCTGCCACCCACTTCCGAATTTCCCCTTCCCGCGCGCAAACGCACCCATCATGTCTGACCTTGAACAACTGGTAGAACAGGCTCGGCAAGACTTTGCCGCCGCCGCCAGCCCCGCCCTGCTGGAACAGGCCAAAGCCCGCTATCTGGGCAAATCCGGTTCCATTACTGCTGAACTCAAAGGGCTGGCCGCCCTGGCGCCGGAAGAAAAGAAAGAAGCCGGCGGGCGCATCAACCGCGCCAAGCAGTCCATTGAAGCCGCGCTGGAAGCGCGCCGTGCCGAACTGCGCAAGGCCGAACTCGACCGCCAGCTTGCCGCCACCGCCATTGATGTCACCCTGCCCGGTCGTCAGCGTCAAACCGGCGGGCTGCACCCGGTCAGCCGCGCGCAGGAACGCATTGAAGACCTGTTTCGCTCCGTAGGGTTCACCGTCGCCGACGGCCCCGAAATCGAATCCGACTGGTACAACTTCACCGCGCTGAACATGCCGGACAATCATCCGGCGCGCTCCATGCACGACACCTTCTATCTGCAAGGGCGCGATGACGTGCTGCTGCGCACCCACACCAGTCCCGTGCAAATCCGCGCCATGCAAGCGCACGTTGCCCGCTACGGCACGGAGAACATGCCCGATTTGCGCATCATCGCCCCCGGGCGCACCTATCGCGTAGACTGGGACGCCACCCACTCGCCCATGTTTCACCAGCTCGAAGGCATGTGGATTGGTGAGAAAGTCAGCATGGCCGACCTCAAGGGGCTGTACACCCACTTTCTGCGCCGCTTTTTTGAGACTGATGAGCTGGAAGTGCGCTTTCGTCCGTCCTTTTTCCCGTTTACCGAGCCAAGCGCCGAAATCGACATGGCCTTCCTCACCGGCAAGCACAAAGGCAAATGGCTGGAAATTTCCGGCTGCGGCATGATGCACCCGAACGTGCTCGCCTTCGGCGGCATCGACCCCGAACGCTACACCGGCTTCGCCTTTGGCTCCGGCCTCGAACGTCTCGCCATGCTGCTCTACGGCATTGACGACATTCGCCTCTTTTTTGAAAACGACCTGCGCTTTCTCAGCCAGTTCCGCTGACGCGCCC
>JAFSWK010000064.1 GCA_017444505.1 Rhodocyclaceae bacterium
TACTACCAGTATCATCAATAAAATCAATTGATTCATCTTTCTTATGAATTACTTTATCTGTTGGTTCATATTTAGCACCACCCCAACCAGATTGACCAATATCAAAATAATCATTATAACCAACCTGTAAATAAAAACGTTCCGCACTGGGCGGCGCGCTGCCTTGCGCATCCACTGAGGCCATCGACTTGGGCGTCTCGCCATTGGGCAGAATCTTGTAGAAGTCGAAATCCTGTTTTTCAATTGGCTGCGCGCCCGGCTGCCCCGGCAGGGCGATGGGTTGCTGACCACTGGCCACCGGCATGGAGGGCGCGGTTTTGGGTTCATGAAAGGGTTTGTCCTTGCTCAACATCCAGGCGACCGCCGCCGCCAGCACGGCACCAAGCATGATGCCAATGCAGATGCCGACGATGATGCCGCCACCACTTTTGCCCTTGGCGCTGCGAGAAGAGGAAGAGGACGACTTTTTACGGCTCACGATGCGTTTCTCCGGTTACATGCTTTGCTTCGCTTCCACGCCCAGGAGCGTCAGCCCGCCAGCGAGCACGTTGCGCACGGCGGCGGCCAGCGCAAGGCGGGCAAGACGGGCGGCTTCGTCTTCCACCAACATGCGCTGCGCGTTGTACCAGGCGTGAAAATCGGCGGCGAGGTCTTTGAGATAGAAGGCGACCACATGCGGGGCGAAATCGGCGGCGGCGGCGGCGATGATTTCCGGCCAGGCCGCCAGGCGCGTGCACAGCGCCAGTTCGCGCGGATGCGTCAGCGCCGCCAGCGCCGCCGTACCCAGCGCGGTTACTTCCCCGCCCCACTGGTGGAGCACCGAGCAGATGCGGGCGTGGGCGTATTGCACGTAGTAGACGGGGTTGTCCGCGCTCTCGGAGGCGGCCAGATCAAGGTCGAAATCCAGATGTTGATCGCTTTTGCGCAGCACGTAGAAAAAGCGGCAAGCATCCGCGCCGACTTCTTCGCGCAGCTGGCGCAGGGTGACGAATTCGCCCGCGCGCGTCGACATGGAGGCTTTTTCACCGTTGCGGTAGAGCACGGCGAACTGCACCAGCGCCACCTGCAAACGCCGCGCATCCAGCCCCAGCGCGGTGAGCGCGCCTTTGACGCGCGCAATATAGCCGTGATGATCCGCGCCCCAGACGTTGATTACGCGGTCAAAACCACGTTCGAATTTGTTCTGGTGGTAAGCAATATCCGAGGCGAAATAGGTGTATTGCCCGTTTTCGCGCTGCACGACGCGGTCTTTTTCGTCGCCAAAATGCGTGGAGCGGAACCACTTGGCGCCATCCTGTTCGTAGAGGTGGCCGTTGTCTTCCAGCACGCGCAGGGCGCGCGCAATCAGGTCGTGGTCAAAGAGGCTGCGCTCGGAAAACCAGGTGTCGTAATAGACGCCAAATTCGGCCAGGTCATCGCGGCAGTCTTCCAGTTGGATGGACAGCGCCATGCTGTGCACGGTGGCGTAGCCTTCGCCCAGCAGGCGGCGGGCGTTGGCAATCAGGCCGTCCAGATGCTGTTCGCGCACGCGCGCAGCCTGCGGGCTGGTGTCGTCCGCATCGGGCAGCGGTGGCACGTCGGCCAGCACGTTGGCCACGTCCTGCACCACGAAGGCATCCTTGTGACGCTCGCGCACGGCGCGCGCCATCTCAATCACATATTCGCCACGGTAGGCATTGGGCGGAAACGGCACGTCCACGCCATGCAAGCCGAGATAGCGCAGCCAGGTGGAGAGCGCCAGAATGTCCATCTGACGACCGGCGTCATTCACATAGTATTCGCGCTCAACTTCATGGCCGGCAAATTCCAGCAGGTTCGCCAGCGAGGCACCATAGGCTGCGCCGCGCCCGTGGCCGACATGCAGCGGGCCGGTGGGGTTGGCAGAAACAAATTCGACCATGATGCGCTCGTCGCGCGCCGCACCGCGTCCGTAGCCTTCGCCCGCAGCCAGCACGGCGTGCACCACGGCGGTTTGCGCCGCCTGCGAGAGCGTGAAATTGATAAACCCGGCACCGGCCACTTCCACCTTGTCCACCAGCGCCGACTCGGGCAGCGCGGCGACGAGCTGCTGCGCCAGTTCGCGCGGGTTGCGCCGGAGCGTGCGGGCAAGTTGCATGGCCAGGTTGCTGGCAAAATCGCCGTGCCCGGCCTGCTTGGGCCGTTCCAGATGAATGGGCGTGCGCGCGCATTCGGGCGCGATTTCGCCCAGCGCCGCGCGCAACAATTCTTCCAGCGCTTCGCGCACGTTTGCATTCGTGGTTGCCACCGTTGTATTCCTTTCGATGCCGGATGGGAAAACCCGCAATTATCCCAGAATTTGCGCCGCGCCGCCTTCAGGCGGCAGGCGGCGTGTAGCCTTGCACGGCGTCCGCGCCTTCGCCGAAGAAGTAGTTTTCCATCTGCCCGGCAAGATACTGGCGCGCCCGCGCGTCCATCAGGTTCAGGCGGTTTTCGTTAATCAGCATGGTCTGATAGCGCACCCACTGCTGCCAGGCTTCCTTGCAAACGTTCTCAAAAATGCGCTGCCCCAGTACGCCCGGAATTGGCGGGCGTTCCAGTGCTTCGGCTTCGCGTCCCAGTTTTACGCAATTGACCATCCGGCTCATGTGTTTTCCTCAGAGATTTTCGGCAAAAGAGCAATGGTACACCGGCGCGCCCGCGCACACCATGCGCGGACAAACATCCAAAAGCCCCGGCGTTTCTGCCAGAATGACCATTTTTTGCCCCACCCCTGCTTGCTTGCGCGCTTTTCATCGCCATGAACCTGCAACAATTACGCTACATCCACGAAGTGGCCCGGCAGAAACTCAACATTTCCGAAGCGGCCAATGCACTGTTTACTTCACAGCCCGGCGTCTCCAAGCAAATCCGCCAGCTTGAGGAAGAGCTGGGCGTGGAAATTTTCGTCCGCCACGGCAAGCGGCTGACCGGCATCACACCGCCGGGGCGCGCCGTGCTGGAAATTGCCGCCCGCGCGCTGGTGCAAATCGACAATCTGCGCAAGGTGGGGGCGGAATACAGCCGCAGCGACGAAGGCCGTCTGTCGATTGCCGCCACGCACACACAGGCGCGGCATGCGCTGCCGCCGGTGATTCGCGGTTTTTTGTCGCGCTATCCGAAGGTGAAACTTGAACTGCATCAGGGCAATCCGCGCCAGGTGGCGGAGATGCTGTTGAACGCCGATGCCGACCTGGCGCTGGTCAGCGATCCGCTGGACGAATACGACGCGCTGGTGAGTCTGCCCTGTTATCAGTGGAACCGCTGCATCGTCACCCCGCCCGATCATCCGCTGCTGCGCGAAGAATCGCTGACGCTGGAAGCCATCGCCCGTTATCCGCTGATTACCTACGATGAGGCGTTCAGTGGCCGCAGCGCGGTCGACCGCGCGTTTCTGGGGCGCGGCCTGAAACCCAACATCATCCTCACCGCGCTCGATTCGGATGTCATCAAAACCTACGTTTCGATGGGGTTGGGCGTGGGGCTGCTGGCGCGCATGGCCTATGATCCGGTGGCCGACCGGCGGCTGGGAATGCGCGATGCGGCGCATCTGTTCGAGACCAGCACAACGCGCCTGGGTCTGCGCCGCCACGCCTGGCTGCGCGGCTATGAATACGATTTCATTCAGGCGCTCTCGCCGCACCTGAGCCGCAAGGTGATTGAACGGGCGCTGTTTTCTCCCGCCGAAGACGGCGAACACTATTCGGTATAGCGCCGCGCGCGGTGCCTTTTACGCCCGCGCCTGCTGCGCCAGCCGCAGCAGATATTGCCCGTAGCCGCTTTTGGCCAGCGGGCGGGCGAGTGCTTCCATGTCTTCCAGCGTGATGAAGCCGCGCCGCCAGGCGATTTCTTCCGGACACGAGATTTTCATGCCTTGGCGCCGTTCGATGGTCTGGATGAAATTGCCCGCTTCCAACATGCTGTCGTGCGTGCCGGTATCCAGCCAGGCATAGCCGCGTTGCATCTGCTCGACGCGCAGCGTGCCTTGTTCCAGATAGAGGCGGTTCAGGTCGGTGATTTCCAGTTCGCCGCGCTGTGACGGGCGCAGCGTGCGGGCAAGGCGAACCACCTGCGCATCGTAAAAATACAGCCCGGTGACGGCGAAATTGCTTTTCGGCTGCACGGGTTTTTCGACCAGATCAATGGCGCGTCCGGCCTTGTCAAACGTGACCACGCCGTAGCGTTCCGGATCCTGCACGTGGTAGGCGAACACCGTCGCGCCCGTGGCCTGCGCCGCCGCGCGCATCAGCAAGTCGGGCAGGCCGTGGCCGTAGAAGATGTTGTCGCCCAGCACCAGGGCGCAAGGTTCGCCCGCGATGAATTCTTCGCCCAGCAAGAACGCCTGCGCCAGTCCGTCCGGACTGGGCTGCACGCAGTAGGACAGGCGAATGCCCCACTGCCTGCCGTCGCCCAGCAGTTGCTGAAAGCGCGGCGTGTCCCGCGGCGTGGAAATCAGCAGAATATCCCGACTGCCGGCGAGCATCAGCACGCTCAACGGGTAATACACCATCGGTTTGTCATAGACGGGCAGCAGTTGCTTGCTGACCGCCTGCGTAGCGGGGTAGAGGCGCGTGCCCGAGCCGCCGGCGAGCAAAATCCCTTTGCGCACATGCTGCGTCATCTTCATGCATCTCCTTGCAGGCCAAGGCGTTCGCCGCGATAGCTGCCGTCGCGCACGCGCCGCCACCACGTTTCGTTGTCCAGATACCAGCGCACCGTCTTGCGCAGCCCGCTGGCAAAGGTTTCCTGCGGTCGCCAGCCCAGTTCGCGGCCAATCCGGCTGGCGTCGATGGCGTAGCGGGTGTCGTGGCCGGGACGGTCGGTGACGAAGGTAATCAAATCTTCATAGCGTGCCACGCCAGCGGGCTTGTCCGGCGCGAGTTCTTCGAGCAGTTCGCACAGCAGGCGCACCACGTCGATGTTGCGCTGTTCGTTGTGGCTGCCGATGTTGTAGTTCGCACCATCCTGCCCGTTTTCAAACACCACTTGCAGGGCGCGGGCATGGTCTTCCACATAGAGCCAGTCGCGCACCTGCCGCCCGTCGCCATACACAGGCAGCGGCTTGCCTTCCCGCGCGTTGAGCAGGGCAAGCGGGATGAGCTTTTCGGGAAACTGGCAGGGACCGTAATTATTGGAGCAATTGCTCAACACCACCGGCAGGCCGTAGGTGTGATGCCAGGCGCGCACGAGATGGTCGGAGGCGGCCTTGCTGGCGGCATACGGCGAGTTGGGCTGATAGGGCGAATCTTCCCGGAACAGGCCGGTTTCCCCCAGCGAACCGAAGACTTCATCGGTGGAAACGTGGTGAAAACGAAAACGCCCGCGCTCCTCTTGCGGCAACGCCTGCCAGTAGGCGCGGGCGGCTTCCAGCAGCACGAAGGTGCCGCGAATGTTGGTGTCGACAAACGCCGCCGGGCCGTCAATGGAACGGTCGACATGGCTTTCGGCGGCCAGATGAATGATGCCGCGCGGCGAATGCTGGCGCAGCAGCGCGGCCATCGCCTCGGCGTCGCGAATGTCTTGCTGCGCGAAGACGTAGCGCGGATGCTTTTCCACCGCCGCCAGCGAATCGAGATTACCGGCGTAACTGAGGCAGTCGATATTCACAATCTGCCAGTCGGGCGCCGCAATCCGGCGGCGAATCAGCGCCGAGCCGATAAAGCCCGCGCCGCCGGTGATGAAAACGGTGTTTTGCATGGCAATCCTGTTCAGCCAAAAAGAAGGGACGACGCGGGCACGCTCTCGCAGGCTTGCGCGAACGCTTCGCGCCAGTGCGGCAGGCGCACGCCAAAGCGCGTGGCGGCGCGTTCGCAGTCCAGCACGGAATAGGCCGGACGCGCCGCCGGCGTGGGATATTCGCTCGTCGCAATGGCGCGCAATTCTTTCACCGCCAGCGCCTCGCCGCGCGCGCGCAAGGCATCCAGCAGCGCCTCGGCAAAGCCATGCCAGCTTGTTTCGCCGCCGCCACACAAGTGATAGACGCCGCTGGCCGCGCGCCATGCCTCCGGTGCATCGCCCAGACGGGCGAGAATCTGCACGCTGGCCTGCGCCAGATGCCGCGCCCAGGTAGGCGAACCCATCTGGTCAGCGACCACGCCCAGCGTCTCGCGCGTGCGCGCCAGCCGCGCGATGGTGCGCGGAAAGTTTTGGCCTTCCGTGTCATAGACCCACGCGGTGCGGAAAATCAGATGCGCGCAGCCGCTGGCCGCTACCGCCCGCTCGCCCGCCAGTTTGGAGGCGCCATAGACGCTTTGCGGGGCGGTAGGGTCGTCTTCGCGCCACGGGCGGCTGCCGTTGCCGTCAAACACATAATCGGTCGAATAATGCACCAGCAACGCACCCTGCCGCGCCGCCGCCTGCGCCAGCGCGCCCACCGCTTCGGCATTGACGGCGTGCGCCGCCGCCGCTTCTTCTTCCGCGCGGTCGACCGCCGTCCACGCGGCAGCGTTGAAAATCACCTGCGGCGCGGTTGCTTGCACCACGGCGGGCACGGTGTCTGGCTGCATCAAATCCAGCCGCACATCGCCGCCTTCGCGCGCCGCCACCACCACTTCGCCCAACGTTGCCAGTTCCCGCCACAACTGGCGGGCAAGCTGGCCGTTTTTACCAATCAGCAGAATTTTCATCGCGGGACATACACCGGCTGACGCTCGGCGGGCAGGTCGCACAAGCGAATCGCGGCCAGGTCCTTGGCCGACAAAATGGGCGAATCCACCGGCCATTCGATGCCGATGTCCGGGTCATCCCAGCGGATGGACACCTCGTTTTCCGGCGCGTAGAACTCGGTGCATTTGTAGGAAAACAGCGCGCTGTCGGAAAGCACGCAAAAACCGTGTGCAAAGCCCGGCGGAATGTAGAACTGGCGGCGGTTTTCTTCTGACAGCGTCACCCCCTCCCACTGCCCGTAAGTGGGCGAACCGCGCCGGATATCGACGGCAACATCAAACACCTCGCCGGTGAGCACCTGCACCAGCTTGCCTTGCCCCTGCGGATGCTGCACATGCAGCCCGCGCAGCACGCCGCGCACCGAGCGCGAAACGTTATCCTGCACAAACTGCTCGTCGATGCCCGCCTCGCGGTAACGCCGGGCGTTCCAGCTTTCCATGAAAAAACCGCGCGCATCGCCAAACACACGCGGCTCAATAATCAACGCGCCATCCAGACGGGAAGGGAAAATTCTCATGATGCAAAGGCTTGAACACAAAGCGCGATTATAAACCGCCGCGCTTGCGCAAAGCCCGCAAACTTGCGGCGCGCGGGGCGGTCTCGTAAAATCCGGAATGAAATTCCAGATTTGTCACAATCATGTCCGCCCCATCCCACCCCACGCACTACATCCCGCGCGCAATGGAGCGCACGCTTGACCGAATGCTCGGCCAAGGCAAAGTCGTGCTGCTCACCGGCGCGCGGCAGGTCGGCAAAACCACCATGCTGCGTCAGCGGTTTGGCGCGCGCTTTGGCTACGTCACGCTGGACGACATGCAGCAGCTTGCCCTTGCGCGGCAAGACGCGGCGCTGTTTTTCCAGTCGCACCAGTTGCCGCTCATCATTGACGAAGTACAGCGGGCGCCGGAACTGTTCAGCGCCGTGAAACTGCTGGTGGACGCCGACCGCGCCAAAGGGCAAGTGGTGCTCACCGGCTCGCAAACCTATCACCTGATGAAAGGCGTGAGCGAATCGCTGGCCGGACGCATCCGCATACTGGAAATGCCGGGGCTTTCGCTGCGCGAATTGCGCGGCGACGTGGCGCACACCGCATTTATTCCGCCCGCCGAAGTGCCCGCCGCGCCGCCCTGCCCAGTGGATTTGTGGGCGCATATTCAGCGCGGCTCGCTGCCCGAATTGCAGGACGCAAGCATGGACCGCGATGCCTTTTATAGCGACTACATCCGCGCCTATCTGGAACGCGACGTGCGCGAACTCGTGCGCGTGCACGACGAAATACGCTTTTATAACTTCATGGTCGCCTGTGCCGCGCGCACCGCGCAACTTGTAAATTTCAGCGACCTTGCCGCCACCGCCGACATCGACCAGAAAACCGCAAAAGCCTGGCTTTCCATTTTGCAAGCCTCCGGCATCGTGCATGTATTGCAGCCTTTTTCAGCGAACATCAGCAAACGGGTTGCCAAAACACCGAAACTCTATTTTCTGGATACCGGCCTGGTCTGCCACCTCGCGCGCTGGACCTCGCCCGAAGCATTGCGCCACGGCGCACAGGCCGGGCACATTTTTGAAACGTTTGTGGTCAGCGAAATTCTGAAAAGCCACATGAACGCCAAGGCCAGCCTGCGCGACATCTGGTTTTACCGCGACAGCGCCAAAAACGAAATCGACCTGCTGATTCAGCAAGGCCGCGTACTGCACCCCGTGGAAATCAAAATGGCCGCCACACCGCGCAGCGACGCCGCAGACGCCTTCCGGCTGCTGGACAAGCTCCCCGACTTTGCGCGCGGCACCGGCGCCATCATTTGCCAGACAGAAACCCCCTGCGCCTTTGCGCGCGGCGTCGTAGCCATGCCGGTGTGGGCGGTGTGAGGCAGGGCGCGCCGCCCGATCGTCGGATAAAAACGCCCCATTCACCCGCCCCCTGTCGTCCGCAGGAAGGGACAGCAAAGTAGAGGTGATTCATCGCGCTCGCGTTGTTTCCGTTGCCGCGATCGGTTTTGCCGTTATTTCGCACCCGCACGCACAAAGGACGGACGAGACGCCCGCGATCCCACCAAACCCGCACCGCCGCGCGCTGGTCGCGCCATAACCCGTAGGGTGGGCAACAAAGTTGCCCACCCTACTTGCTACCTGCTTGTTTGTTAGATTTGAAGGCGATAGCCACTATTGCACCAACAATTGCACCAGGAATCATTCCTGATATAGCACCGCCAAACCCGGCAATGCCAAAAAATGAACCCAAAAATCCTCCGATGAGCATTGGTATGATATACCCTCTCAGAGCAAAGGCAATACATGCTACAACACAAATGGCCAGAAGAACTTCCATCTCATTTCCTTGTTGTCAAAGGCCATAACAGAACATAAATCGTAAAATACAAAACAAATGCAAGTGAGTTGTCCTCAATCGTCATCCAGACAGGTTTTTTTGACGGGCATGCGTAGATAATTTTATTAATGGTTCTAAGAACGCCAATCGCTAGATAGATTCCTATGATCCATTCCATTGCGCAGTGCTCACCAAGCAAAACCAAGGTTGTTTTTAACGACTTTTGATTATTGGCAGGTGCTGGGCAGAAACTCAACTTTTCCGGAGCTGATAGTGCATTTCCATCCAGTAATTTGTTTGGTGTTGGGATCCAGAGTCGGAGCGAGGCGGATTTCGCTGCGTGCCAGTTGGCCTTTGTCGAATGGAATGGCAATCAAACCCGTAATGTCCGCAACCGAAACTCCGCCATCACTAATGTATTTACCTTTCAGGTTGGCAGCGGATCTTCTGATGTTTTGATCTTGACCGATGCCGGCAAAGGATCCATTTTCAAAAGCGTAGATGGCGACATCTTGTTGTAGGCCAGCAACTGCTTGGAAGGCTTCCGAGGCTTGCGCACGACCCATGTATTGTTGATAAGCGGGCAGGGCGATGGCAGCCAGAATGCCGATGATGGCGATGACGATCAGCAGTTCGATAAGGGTGAAGCCTTTTTGCATTGCTTTCATTTGTGTAATTCCTTGACAAGGTAAGCGCCCTTCCAAAAAGGAAGTTGCACTCGAAAATTGACCAAGATGCGCGCCCGAAGGAGCGGAAATCTACTTTGAACACGCAGCCTGTTTTGCGGACAAGCTGCGCGAGCACCGACGTTGCTGCCACCTTCGCCTTCGTGCAGAGGTTCCGTAGACGCAAGCGACATGTGAAGCAAACTCGTCAGATACAAATCTAGCAGACCGCTGCATGTGAAGCAAACTCCGTGGATGCAAATGTGACATAAGTCAAGCTATATGGGTGTCTGCCCGTCCTTCTCCTCCCGCTGCGCTGCCTGACCCGGATGATCCGCGTCAGGTGTTGGCGTACTGGATTCGGCGGCTGCGGGTGGACAAGGGATGGTCGCAGGAGCGGCTGGCGTTGGAGTGTGAGCTGGATCGCACCTATGTCTCGGCAGTGGAGCGGTCGCGCTGGAATGTGTCGCTCTCCAACATCGAGCGCCTTGCGCGGGCGCTGGATACACCGATCTGGCAGTTGCTCAAACCGCCGACGGCGCAGGATGCGCCCTGATTGCCTGGCGGCGATGGCAAGCAAGCGAGGGAGGGGCAAAAAGTTTTTTGCCCCGAAATGGTTGCGGACGCACCGACGCCCATAACATGCCACGCCGGACGCGCTGCGTGCATATAACAATCCGCCGCGACAAGGGAAACGTAACGGGGCAAATGATTATTTGCCCCTACCCGCCCCGCGCGCATTGTGCGCACAAAAACATACGTTTATGACATAACCGAACCGTGGGGGGCGGAGGCGAAAAGCCAAAGCGCAGCTTTGGCCGCCGGAGCCGGAGCCGCGCAGCGGCGACGTGGAGACGGAGCATCGCTCCGTCTCGGATGCCGCCCTTAAAGGGCGGCGACGTGGGACGATTCATCGCGCCCACGACGTTTCCCCCATCCCCGCCGCCAATTCCATGCCACGCCGCCCCCCGTTGTGACCCGTCATCCCCCACGGCGCACCCGCAACCGTTTCGGGTTTGATAAATCAAACCCCTACAACATCGCGCGCACGGGGACATCGCGCGCGCAAAAACCGGCGGCGCGGCATGACCAAACCGGCACGCCCGCAAATCCATGCGCGTTACAATCAGGCGCTTTCCGGCAAACTGCCCTTTCCGTCATCATGATTTTTGTCCTCTCTCCGGCCAAGGCGCTGGATTTTGAAACGCCGTTGCCTGCCTGCGCGCACACGCAGCCGGATTTTCTTGCCGAGGCTGCCGAACTCGTCGCGTGCTTGCGCGATAAAACGCCTGCGGAACTGGCCGCCTTGATGTCGATTTCCGACCGGCTCGCGGTGCTCAACGCTGCCCGTTTTGAACAGTGGCAACCGCCCTTTACGCCCGCCAACGCGCGGCAGGCCATGCTTGCCTTTGACGGCGATGTCTACGATGGGCTGGATGCCCGCTCGCTGGACGCGGAGGCGCTGGACTGGGCGCAGGCGCATGTGCGCATTCTTTCCGGTCTGTACGGTCTTTTGCGCCCGCTGGACTTGATTCAGGCCTACCGGCTGGAAATGGGCACGCGGCTGGCCAATGCGCGCGGCAAGACGCTCTATGCTTTCTGGGGCAACCGGCTGACGCGCGCGCTCAATGCGCTGCTGGCCGCCGAAGGCAAAAAGCGCGTGCTGGTCAATCTGGCCTCGCAGGAATACTTCCAGGCGCTGGTCGCCAAAGAAATCGCCGCGCCGGTGCTCACGCCGGTGTTTGAAGACTGGAAAGACGGGCGCTGGCGCGTGCTGAGTTTTTACGCCAAGCGCGCCCGTGGGCTGATGATGCGCTACGCCATCGAGTGCCGCGCGCAAACGCCCGCCGACCTTGTGGGCTTTGAGCGCGCGGGCTACGCTTTTGCCGCCGAAGCCTCGGACGAACACCGGCTGGTGTTCCGCCGCCGCGCGGCTTGATTGTTTTGTGTTCAGGAGAAACCTACCATGCCCATTGCTCTTGTTACCGGCGCTTCCGCAGGTTTTGGCGCGGCCATTTGCCGCACGCTGGCGGCAAACGGTCTGCGCGTCATCGGTTGCGCGCGCCGCGCCGAACGTCTGGCCACTTTGCACGCGGAACTGGGCGGGCGCTTTTTGCCGCTGCCCTTCGATATTCAGGACAAAGCCGCGTGCGAGGCGGCGCTTTCCAGTCTGCCCGAAGGCTGGCGGGACATTGATTTGCTGGTCAATAACGCGGGACTGGCGCTGGGGCAATGTCCGGCGCAGGAAGCGGAAATGGACGACTGGGAACAGATGATTGCGACTAACGTCACCGGCTTGGCGCGCATCACCCGTCTGCTATTGCCCGGCATGGTGGCGCGCAATCACGGTTTGATTGTCAATCTCGGCTCAATTGCCGGAAGCTGGCCGTATCCGGGCGGCAATGTTTATGGCGCAACGAAGGCGTTTGTGCGCCAGTTCAGCCTGAATCTGCGCGCCGACCTTGCGGGCACGCGCGTGCGCGTCACCAATCTGGAACCGGGGCTGTGCTCCGGCACGGAGTTTTCCGAGGTGCGTTTCAAAGGCGACCAGGCGCGCGCACAAGCCGTCTATGAGGGCGTGCACGCCATCGAACCGGAAGACATCGCCCACACCGTGCTGTGGCTGTGGCAAATGCCCGCCCACGTCAACATCAACCACATCGAAATGATGCCCGTGGCGCAGAGCTTCAACCCGCTGCGCGTGGTGAGAAAGGGAGAATAGGCGGGCGGCAGAGATTGTTTCTGGCCAATGGACGCTTGGGCGTAAATTGAGATTTGCGTTTTACGCCCCTTTTATTTGTAGAAAGGTGAATATGGAAAACAGGGCATCGGAATTGGCTCGGGCGGCGCAAAAGGGCGATGTGGCTCGGTTGCGGCAGTTGCTGGGCGCGGGGGCGGATGTGAATGCCGTGGAGCGCAGCGCGGAAGAAATCTTTGCCGAGCAAATGCGCAGCATCACCGAAGCGTCCCCGCCAAAACCATCTCTGTTCTGGCGCATCGTGCGCTTGTTGCCAGCGCGTCTTTCCGGGTTTTTATTCGGTGCGAAATTCGCGCTGGTCGATTTGCGAAAAACCCTCCACAGTTATGAAGCCAGCAAAACGCCGCTGATGCACGCCGTGGAACACGGGCACACGGACGCCGTCCGGCTGCTGCTGGAAGCGGGGGCAAACGCCAATGCCACCGCCACATGGGGCATCACCGGAAGCCGCACGGCGCTGATGCTTGCTGCCGAAAAGGGCAATACCGACATGCTGGCGCTGCTGCTGGAATATGGCGCCAATATCCACGCCGTGGACGAAGTCGAACAAAGCGCCTTCATCTATGCCGCCGTCGGCGGCAATGTCGCCGCCGTACAATATCTGGCGCAGCGAGGCGCGGCAATGGACGCGCGCGACGACGTGGGGGCGAATGCATTGATGCTCGCCTCCATCAGCGGCAATGCGGACGTGGTGCAATTTCTGCTCGCGCAAGGAATGGATGCCAATGCCGTCGATGAGGAAGGCGACAGCGTGCTGGTCTACGCCGCGCAATGCGACGGCAAGAGGGGCGCGGAAATCGTCCGGTTATTGCGTGACGCGGGCGCGCGCGAGGCGGGCTGAGGTTTTACACAGTCAAAACTTGCGCCTTGCGCGGAGTTCGGATTGTCGATTCTTGCCGCGCCTGCTCAGTTTTCCATGACGTTCTGTTCTCCCAGCCAGGCGAGGATGTCGCGGCGCAGTTGGGTGAATTCCGGGGCGGTGCGGTCTCTTGGGCGCGGCCAAGAGAGGTCGAGGACTTTGTGGATGGTGGAGGGGCGTTTGCTGAGGACGACGACGCGGTCGCTCAGATAGAGGGCTTCGTCGACGGAGTGGGTGACGAACAGAATCGTGCGTTCGCTGTGCTGGATGATTTCGACAAGCTGCTCTTGCATGATATTGCGGGTTTGCGCATCGAGCGCGCCGAATGGCTCGTCCATCAGCGTGATGGCCGGGTGCATGACCAGCGCGCGGGCGATGCCGACGCGCTGTTTCATGCCGCCGGAAAGTTCGTGAATGCGGGCGTCGGCGAATTTTTCCAGCCCGACTGTCTTGACGTAGCGCAGGGCGCGCTCTTCGCGCTCGGCGCGGGGCACGCCGGCGATTTCCAGGCCGAAGGCGACGTTTTGCCTGACCGTGCGCCAGGGAAACAGCGCAAAATCCTGAAAGACCATGCCGCGATCCGAGCCGGGGCCACGGCATTGCTGGTCGCCAATCATGATTTGCCCCGAGGTGGGTTGCAGCAGTCCGGCAATAGCGCGCAACAGTGTGGTTTTGCCGCAGCCGGAAGGGCCAATGAGCGAGACGAGTTCGCCTTTTTTGACCGGCAGGGTGAAGTCTTCAATGGCGACGGTTTCTTTGTCGTCGGTGCGATAGACCACGCGCAGGTGCTCGATGCGCATCAGGGTTTCGCCTTTGGGGATGCGGGCGTAGAGCGCATCGGTGCGGTCGGCGCGAAGCCGCTGCTTGCCCCATTTTTCACCTTCAATCTTGATTTCGGCTTCAGACATCCATGCCCATCCTTCTGGAAACGAGGCGGGAAACGTATTCGGCTACGCCGGTGGTGAGCAGCCCCAGAATGGCAATCAGGATGATGCCCGCGAAGGCGTAGTCATACGAAGAGTGGTCAATCATGAATTTGACGAAATAGCCGATGCCGCTCAACGTGGTGTTGTACAGCTCGGCGGCGACGATACACATCCAGCCGATACCGAGACCGATCTTGATACCGTTCATCAGATACGGTATCGTGGAAGGCACCAGGA
>JAFSWK010000065.1 GCA_017444505.1 Rhodocyclaceae bacterium
CGACCGCTACCGCGTGGAATACACGGACGCCACCACCTACACCATCACCCGCATTGCCGACGGCAAAACGGTGCTCCCTGCCGATATCGGCTTCGAGATGGACGAGCTGGACCCGACCATCACCACCTTCCCTGCCGCCTACATTGTCGCCCCGCTGCGCAATGCCTCGGCCTCCATCGGCATGGCCATCAACAACCCGCGCGAAGTCGCCGCCGGCTGCCCGGTGTCGGTTTCCGCGCAGCTCACCAATCTGGGCACCGGCAAGGTGGAAGACATCCGCGTGCTGAACGAGACCCAACTGGCCAACACCTATCCCTACTTCACCGGCTTTGACTTCACCTTTGACGCGGGCACCAACACCTTTACGGTCAACAGCGCCACCGGCTACACCTTCGATAGCTACACCTACGACCCGACTGCCGACTCGGGCGGCAAAAAATTCACGGTACGCGATGCCGCCGGCAATGATGTCTTTGAATTTGTCTTTACCGGCCAGCCGGACGACCAGGCCACCTTCAGCTTCGCGCCCACCGAAGCAGGCGTGGCCGACAACCGCAACATGGTCTTGCTGGGCACCTTGCAGACCAACAAAACCATGCTGCTCGATTCCAACGGCACGCCCACTGCCAACTTCATGTCCGCCTATGCCCGCATCGTCAGTGACGCCGGCAACCGTGGCCGCGAAGCCGAAGTGGGTATGCAGGCGCAGAAAATCCAGTACGAACAGGCGCTGGCCGCGCGCGAGAGCGTCTCGGGCGTCAATATTGACGAAGAGGCCGCCAACCTGCTGCGTTTCCAGTTGGCCTATCAGGCCTCCAGCCGCGTACTGAGCACCGCGCAGCGGCTGTTTGACGAAATTGCCTCCATTGGCCGCTGAGTGCGGCGCAGGATAGAAGGAGAACGATCATGCTTCGCACCAGCACCGAGATGATTTTCTACAACGGGGTCAACAGCACCAACATCCGTTTGCTTGACCTGTTGAACACCTCCAACCAGCTTTCCACCGGCAAGCGCATTCTCACCCCTGCCGACGACCCCATCGCCTCGGCGCGGGTGCTGGAAACCTCGCAATCCAAGGCCGTCGTCAAGCAGTTTGCCAGCAACATCGGCTATGCCAACGACGGCATGGGGCTGCTGGAAACCAAGCTCAAGGGCATTGAAGACATTGTCCAGTACGTGCGCCGCCAGACGGTCTATGCCGGCGATGGCGGGCACACGCCCAAAGACATTTCCTACATCGAGCAAGACCTGCGCCAGCAGTTCGAAGCCATCCTCAGCCTTGCCAACACGCAGGACGCGCACGGCGACTACATCTTCTCCGGCTACCGTGCCAACGACAAACCCTACGACGGCACGCTGGGCAAAATCACCTACCACGGCGACCAGGGCGAGCGCACCATTCAGGTGAGCAACACCCGCTTCATGCCGATTTCCATGCCCGGCACCAGCATTTTCGACCGCTCGCGCAACATCGACGTCAACGCCATCCGCACGCCCACCGAAGACAAGCCCACCACCAACGACGCGCTGTACAGCTATCGTGGTGCCGACAATCAGGGCGATGCCACGGCGCTCACCGTGAGCTTCAACAACGCCGACCCCAACACCGACCTGGGCAAACGCTACATCCTCACCTACACCCAGCCCGACCCGAACACCTACGGCACCTGGGGCGTGGAAGAACTCGACAGCGACGGCAACCGCCAGACCGTGGCGACCAACTACACGCCGCCTGCCGGTGGCGTGCCCGGCACGCTGGAATTCAACGGCATTTCCGTGGAAGTGCCGGACGACCCGCCGCCCATCGACCCCACCGACAAAACGCCGCTGGTCGACGGCGACAAGTTTGAAGTCTATGTCGCCTCCAACAGCATGTTCGACAACTACGCGCTGTTCATGAGTTCGCTCACCGAACACTCGGAAGTCAGCGTCGCCGGCGGTGTGTCCTTCGCGCTGGAAAATTTCGACTACGCGCTGGAAAACATCCTCACCCTGCACACCCAGATTGGCTCGCAGATGAATGAGACCCAGCGTCTCGACGACCTCGGTGCCGACCTCAAATTGCAGTATGAAAAGGTGATTTCGCGTCTGGAAGACGTCGATTACACCGAAGCCATCAGCAACCTGATGAAAGAGCGCACCTATCTGCAAGCCGCGCAGCTTACTTTCACCAAAATTTCCAATCTCAACCTCTTCAACTACCTGAGCTGAGGCAAGCGTGCATGGCTGAAGCGGCGGAAAAGCGGCGCAAACCTGCCCGTTTTTCCGCCGCTGTTTTTGTGTCCGTGCGCGTAGCATGTCGCCATCGCGCACACCAAACCGGGGATTGCCGTGGATAGTCATTTTTGCCGCCGCCTTTTGCCGCTTGCCGCCGCCGCTGTCGGTGGCCTGATGCTGGCCGCCTGTTCCACGCATCCGGGGCAAAAGCTCGAAGACAACCGCGTGCCCATCGCCGGCACCATTGCCGCCATCGGTCTGGCCTCCGATAGCTGGCTCAAACCTGAACTGCTCATGGGCGCGCTGGCCGCCTGGGTGATTTACGACCCCGCCGCGCCGAACTGGACGATTCGCGCCATCGCGCTGGATGAAGAGCATGTGCGCTTTGAATTGCAGCAACGCGCGCTGACCACCGGCGGCGATGGCGAAGCGCGCCTGGTTTTTCTGCGCAACGCCCGCCGTTTTGCCCGCGAAGGCGGCTTTGCCGGTTTTCGCATCAACCGTTACGAAGAAGGCGTGGAATCCACCCGCCCCTTTGCCCACCGTTACTGCGAAGCCGAAATCGAACTGGCGCGCAGCCCGGATGACCCCGACCACACCCTGATTCGCCCCTGATATACCCGGTTTTTTTATGCAAAGTGTGAAATTGGTATCGCAACCATGATGAATGCCTGAAACGCCGGGCGTGACATGCGGTATCCTTGGCGCTACCCGATTCGTGTCGGAATGCTTGCGTGAAGATACATTCATCACAGACTCATCACAGGAGATTGTCCCATGTTCGGAATGTCCAAAGCAGAGCGTGCCCGCCTGTCAGAAATTGCGGGGCATCTTGAGAAACTCGCCGGTGTTGAGGCTTCCGGCGGTGATGACCCGCTGCCCCGGCTGGAATTTGCGCTCTCCCGCCTGTCTGCGCACCTGCGCACGATGCGCGAGCAAGCCAATGCGGGCGGCGGGGAAGTGGACACTCTGAAGGCAGAAAACGCCCGTCTGCAAGCAGAAGGCGCGGTTACGGAAGAACGCCTTGCGCTGATTCTCGCCGCTTCGGACCAGGGGCTGTGGGACATCGTCATCACCGGCGAACCGTTTCACGACAACTACCCCTTCAACTGGTCGGACACCTTCCGCAAGATGCTGGGCTTTAGCAGCGAGCGCGATTTTCCCAATACGCTGGGAAGCTGGACGAGCCGCCTGCACCCGGACGATCTGGAACCCACGCTGGCCGCCTTCACCCGCCATCTGGAAGACACTTCCGGCCAGACGCCTTACGACGTTACCTACCGCCTGAAACTGAAAAACGGCGAATACCGCTGGTTCCGCGCCCTGGGCGCGACCAAGCGCAACGAACAGGGGCGCGCCCAGCGCGTGGCCGGTGCGCTGATTGACATTCACGATGCGCGCACGCACGACGAGAGCCTGCGCCAGGTCACGGACCGCTTTGAACTGGCCAGCTCCATGCTCAACGATGGTCTGTGGGATATGACTGTCATCGCTGGCGACCCGGTCAATCCGAAAAATGCCTTCTGGTGGTCGGATCAATTCCGCCGTCTGCTTGGCTTTGAGAACGAAAACGATTTTCCCAACGTGCTCGATAGCTGGGCTTCGCGCCTGCACCCCGAAGACAAGGAACGCGCCCTCAACGCCTTTGCCGCCCACCTCAACGACCACAGCGGGCGCACGCCGTTTAATCTGGAATACCGCCTGCAATGCAAGAACGGCGAATACCGCTGGTTCTGGGCGGGCGGGCAAACTCGGCGCGATGCCAAAGGCGTGCCGCTGCGCGTGGTCGGTGTGCTCACCGATGTGCACGTCCAGAAAGAGCAGGCGCGCCACGCGGAAGCCGAACGCCAGCATCAGGCCGAGATGGAGCGCAACTTCCAGCAAGTGAGCGAAATCGTCTCGACCATCCAGGAAATCGCCGGACAGACCAACTTGCTGGCGCTGAACGCCGCCATCGAAGCCGCCCGCGCCGGTGAGCAAGGGCGCGGTTTTGCCGTGGTGGCCGACGAGGTGCGCAAACTGGCTGAACGCACGCAAAAAGCCACCGAACAGGCTGCACTGCTGATTAACGGCAAGTAGGTACAAGCCGCCATCCTGGCGGTTTTCCGCGCGGGGCGGGTTATTCCCACTCAATCGTCGCCGGAGGTTTGCCGGAGATGTCGTAGACGACGCGGTTGATGCCGCGCACTTCGTTGATGATGCGGTTGGCGACGTGGCCGAGCAGGCTGTGGGGAAGCTCCGCCCAGTGGGCGGTCATAAAATCCTGCGTTTGCACGGCGCGCAGCGCGACGACGTATTCATACGTGCGCCCGTCGCCCATGACGCCAACACTTTTCACCGGCAAAAAGACGGCGAACGCCTGGCTGACTTTGTCGTACCAGTCGTGCGCGCGCAGTTCGTCAATGAAAATGGCGTCGGCCTGACGCAGCAGGTCGGCATATTCGCGCCGGACTTCGCCCAGAATGCGCA
>JAFSWK010000066.1 GCA_017444505.1 Rhodocyclaceae bacterium
CCCAGCCCGCGCAGCATTCACGACGGCTATCAACTGCTGGTCGAACTCGGCGCGGTGGAAGACAACGGCGAGCACGCGCTCACCGCGCTGGGGCGCGAACTCGCCCGCCTGCCGCTGGACCCCAAAATTGGCCGCATGTTGCTGGCCGCACGCAAGGAAGGCTGTCTGGCCGAAATGTTCATCATCGCCGCCGCCTTGTCTACGCAAGACGTGCGCGAACGTCCGCGCGAAGCCACCGCCGCCGCAGACCAGGCGCACGCGCGCTTTCGCGGCGACGAAACCGCACGGCAATCGGAATTTCTCTGGTTCTGCGAACTGTGGCGGCAGTGGAGCGAAGTGCAGCGCCACGAAAGCAGCAGCCGACAAAAAGCGTGGTGCCGCACGCATTTCCTTTCCTGGCTGCGAATGCGCGAATGGCGCGACGTGCACGCGCAACTGCACACGCTGGCGCACGAACACGGCTGGCGCGAAAACGAACAGCCCGCCGCCTACGCCGCCATTCACCGTGCCCTGCTCACGGGCTTGCTTGGTCACATCGGAATGCGCATGGAAGAAGCGCGCGGCGCGCAGGCCGGCGGCTACACCGGCGCGCGCGGCATCACCTTCTGGCCGCACCCCGGCTCCCTGCTGGGCAAAAAGACGGCGAAATGGATTGTCTGCGCCGAACTGATGGAAACCTCGCGCCTCTTTGGTCGCTGCATTGCCCGCATCGAACCGCAATGGGTAGAAGAAATCGGTGCGCACCTGCTGCGCCAGCATTTGAGCGAACCGCACTGGTCAAAATCGCAAGGCGCCACGCGCGCGCTGGCGCGCGGCACGGTGCACGGCTTGCCCGTCTATACCCGCCGCAGCGTACCCTACCGCGACATCGACCCCGCCCTGTGCCGCACCCTGCTCATCCGCGAAGGTTTGATTGCCGGTGAAATCGACGACGCCGCCCGCGCGCGGATGCCCTTTTTGCAGCACAACCAGAAACTGGTCGCAGAAATTGAACGGCTGGAACAAAAAGCCCGCCGCCCCGACGTACTGGTCGACGACAGCCTCATCGAAGCCTTTTACGACGCCCACCTTCCCGAACACATCGTCGACCTCGTCACGCTGACCCAATGGCGCCAGCGCGCCGAACGCGAAAACCCGCACCTGCTCTTTCTCACCCGCGAAGCACTGATGCGCCACGATGCCGAAGGCATCACCTCAGAGCGTTTCCCGCCCGCGCTGGAAGTCTTCGGCCAGCCGCTGCCGCTGGAATACCGCCATCATCCCGGCGAAGCCGATGACGGCGTAACGCTGGTCGTGCCGCTGGCGATGCTGAACCAGATTCCCGCCACGCGCTGCGAATGGCTCGTCCCCGGGCTGCTGGGCGAAAAAGTGCAAGCCCTGTTCAAAGGCGTGCCGCAAAAGCACCGCCACCGCCTGCAACCGCTCACTGAGAGCGCCGAAGCCTTCCTCGCCGCCTGCGCGGACGGCGAATTTTCCGACACACAACCCCTGCTGCGCGCCTTGCAGCAATTCGTGCAAGCGCGCATTGGTCTGGCCCTGCCCGTCGAATCCTTCCGTCCGGAAAACCTGCCGCCGCACTGCTTCATGAATTTCCGCGTCGAACACAGCGACGGGCGCGTACTCGGCCAATCGCGCAATCTGGCCGAACTGCGCCAGCGCCTGGGCAATGACGCCGCCGCGCAACTGCGCCAGGCCGCCGCCGCGCCGCAAGCCCCCGCCACAAACGAGGCCGACGCCAACGCCGCCCCCACCGCGCACAGCAAGCTCACCTCATGGAGCTTTGGCGAACTGCCCGAACTCATCGAACTCACCATAGGCGGCCAGAGCGTCATCGGCTTTCCCGCCCTCGTCGACGAAGGCGACAGCGTCGCCCTGCGCGCCTTCGACACCCCCGAAGAAGCCACGCGCATCCACCGTCAAGGTTTGCTGCGCCTGTTCGCCCTGCATTTTCGTGACCAGGTTCGCGCCATCGAAAAAGCCCCCGAAATCCGCGCCCTCGCGCTGCAATTCATCGCCTTCGGCACGGAAGCCGAACTGCGCGCGCAACTGGTTGCCGCCACGCTCGAGCGCGCCTGCATGATGGAACCCTGGCCGCAAAACCAGGACGAATTCACCCGCCGCATCAGTGAAGCCCGCCCGCGCATCGGCCTGATTGCGCAAGAATGGATACGGCTCACCGAACGCATCGTCACCGCTGCGGCCACCGTCCACAAGCGGCTGGGCACACTCAAAGCCTTTCCCGAAGCGGCGGACGACATCCGCGCCCAGCTTGCCGACTTGCTGCCCAAAGATTTTCTGCTGCGTCATGACTGGACGCGGCTGGCGCACTTCCCGCGCTATCTCGACGCCATCCGCGCCCGTCTCGACAAACTGCGCAACCACCCCGAACGCGACGCCGCCGCCCAGCGCGACTGGCACGCACTGGCGCAACCCTTCCGCCGCGAATGGCTCGCCCGCCTGAAAAGCGGCACGCCGGATGCCGCGCTGGAAGACTTCCGCTGGCTGCTCGAAGAGTTGCGCGTACACCTCTACGCGCAAGAGCTGCGCACCCCCATGCCGGTAAGCGTCAAACGTCTGCAAAAAATCTGGCAAACCCGCCCCCGCTAACGCTCCGGAGAAGCCCGCCATGCCCACGCAATTTTCCGCCCTGCGCGCCGACATCACGCAACTTGCCGTCGACGCCATCGTCAACGCCGCCAACAACTCGCTGCTTGGCGGCGGCGGTGTCGATGGTGCCATCCACCGCGCCGCCGGCCCCGAACTCCTCGCCGCCTGCCGACCGCTCAAAGGCTGCGCCACCGGGGATGCCAAAATCACCGCCGGTTTTCAATTGCCCGCCCGCTACGTCATCCACACCGTCGGCCCCGTCTGGCACGGCGGCGGCCATGACGAAGCGCAACTCCTCGCCGCCTGCTACCGCCGCTCGCTGGAACTGGCGCAGCAACACAACTGCGCAAGCATCGCCTTCCCCTGCATCAGCACCGGCGTCTACGGCTACCCGCTGCGCCCCGCCGCCGACATCGCCATTCGCACCTGCCGCGAACACGCCCACACCAAACCACTCCCCGCACACATCCTCTTCTGCTGCTTCTCCGCCGCTGACCTGGCTGTCTACGAAGAGTTGCTTGCCGCGACAAAGGTTTAACACGGTTTGTGTACGCACAACGTCGTTCCCAAGTCTGACAGCGGGCGTAGGGTGGGCAACTTGTTGCGCCCGTCCGGGTGTGTGAATATTACCGGCAGTGAAACGTGGTCAATATGGGTATGTTGTAGGGGCAAATAATTATTTGCCCCGCGACGGTTGGCAGGATGGCCGTTGTTTTTTGTTTGGACATTGTCGGGGCGAATGATTATGTGCAACAAGTAGGGTGGGCAACTTGTTGCCCACCCTACCGGGCTGCCGCGCCAGTTGCGGGGCAAACGGGCGCATGGCACAGGCACGGCGGTTGCGCCGCGCGCGCTCTGCGAAATCTCGCAGCAAAAAAAATCTCGCCTCCCCGAAGGGAGGCGAGATGCGATGGATACAACCCGGTAAGGATTACGGGAGGGTGACAGTGACTACGGACTGCGCCGAATTGCCGCAGTCGTCGGTCACGGTTACCGTGGCCTCGCAGGTGTCACCTGATGCGGTTCCCACAACACCCGTCAGCAGGCCGTTGGCATCAATGGCGGGGGCAGTTGACCAGGTGCCGGTGCCGGTGCAAGCGCCAGCAGCAACCGCCCAGGTAAAGGGCGCTTTGCCAGCGGTCACTTCCGCAGCCATATCCTTGCTGACGTTGGCGGTATTAAGGGCAACCGCCGCGTTAATCGCCACGGCGTCATGCACCTTGATCGTGGCGTCGCCTTTCCCTTCGACGGAGACGCCCGCGATGGCCGGATCGACGGCTTGCGCGGCTGCAACGGTGAAGTTGAAGTCGCCCGCAGCAGTCGGCGTGCCGCTGAGGGAGCAGGCCGTCGCCAGCGTCACCCCCGTCGGCAGCGCGCCACCCGCCAGTGCGCAGCCAATCGGATAGCCGGTGTAGCCACCCTGCACTTCCACTGCGCCAGCATAGGGTTTGCCCTTGCAGGCTTCCGTCGGCTTGACGCCCAGCACTTTCAGATCCGTCACGGTGTGATCCATCACCGGGATGGCAATCGACTGGACGATGGGCAGGGAGACGCCGTTGCTGACGTTGTTATCGAGCGCATCGCCGGTAAACAGCACGTTCAGCGCGCCCGGGGTGTCGCCAGCGAGAACCGTCACCTGCGCAATGCCGTTGATGGTGCGCACCATCACGCGCTGGCCACTTTGACCACCCACACGCAGCGTGGAACCCGCAGCGGTCGACGAGGGCAGGATTTCGGCAATCAGGTTCGCCGCATTCCCCGCCGGATCGGGCGCAGGGTTGCCGGTTTCATCGATCATGCTCACTTGCACCTGAAGCTGGTTCATCGCGTTCAGCGAAGAAGTGTAGAGCGGCTGACGCGGGCTGCTGTTGTAATCAACCGAGTTGGAATCACGCACGCGGATGGAGGTGGGCAACTGGCTGTTGGAGCCGACGGTGAAGACCTGTTCCACCGAGGCCTGCTTACCGGACTGCGGATCCACGGCGGAGCAGCGCACCACGGCGGTGCCCGCTTTGTTGCCGGAGGCGACATGGAAGGTAAACGCGCCCGCGTTCGCGCCGCTGGTGACGCTGCGGTAAGCGTTTTCAACCTTCTCTTTGATGGGGTTGCCGGCGGGATCGAATTGCCCCGTGTCTCTTTCCGTGTAGTGTTCTTCCGCGCCGTCGTGGTAGTAGAGGCTGACGGATTCAATGCCCTGAATGACGTTGCAGGCAAAGAAGTCTTCGCCGCCATTGGCCGGTACATAGCGGCTGCCGTTGCGGGCAATGGCTTCCACTGTAACGGAGGAGGTGTAGGGACCGCCGATGGAAGACGGAACATTGGAAATGTTTTGCGGCAGGGATGTGCGCGAGGCGCTGATCCGCAGTTCAATGTGGTCGGCCTGCACCGGACCGCCGGGGAAGCCGCCGCCATCGCTGCCGCCGCTGCCGCAGGCGGCCAGCACGAGCGAGGATGCGCCCAGAATCAAGCCTCTGGACAGGGCACGCATAGTAAAGTGACGCACGAGAATTTCTCCCTTGACAACTGATGGAAAACGGGAACGCCTGCGCACGCGCGCAGGAACGGGGGCATTAAACCCGCTTTTGACAACAATTGCAACAAAATTCCTGCTTTTTTCCGCGCTTGCGACGTATTTGTTACATGTTAGTCGCCTCGGGCGCTTCGCCTAACGCTTCCAGCCCTTCTTCCAGCGTGAGCCAGCGCGTTTCCAGTGCGTCGATTTCTTGCACCAGCGCGCCTTGCCGTTTGAGCAGGTCTTGCAGCAGCGCCGAATCCGTGGCGGCGTAGAGGGCGGGGTCGGCCAGCCGGGTTTCCAGCAAGCTGCGCTCGCCCGTGAGCGTGGCGAGGCGCTTTTCGAGCGCGTCGCGCTCTTTAATCAGCGGGCGGCGGGCGGCGAGCCAGTCGGCGCGGGCGAGGCGTTCGGCTTGCCGCGCACTGGCGCGCGCTTCGCGGCGCTGCGCGTGCGGAGCGGCAGCAGTTTGCGCGCGGGCACGTTCGGCTTGATGCGCGCGGTAGTCTTCCAGATCGCCGTCAAATTCGCGCACGCGCGCGTCTTCGACCAGCCAGAAGCGGTCGCAGGTGGTTTCCAGCAGCGCGCGGTCGTGCGAGACGACAATGAGCGCGCCCGAAAAATCGCGCAGCGCCAGCGTGAGCGCATCACGCATGGCCAGGTCAAGGTGGTTGGTGGGTTCGTCCAGCAGCAGCAGATTGGGCGTTTTCCAAATTAGCAGCGCCAGCGCCAGCCGCGCTTTTTCGCCGCCAGAGAACGTGGTGCAGGGCGTGTTGGCACCGGCTTCGGCGTGTTCGCCTTCGGCGTCTGAGCGAAACCCGAAGCCGCCGAGCCAGTTGCGGGCGTCTTGTTCGCGCAGCGTGGCATCCAGCCGCAGCAGGTGTTGCAGCGGGGAATCTTCACCGCGCAGGGCGTCGGTCTGGTGTTGGGCGAAATAGCCGGTGACGATGCCTTTGCCCGCGCGCAGCGTGCCCGCAAGCGGGGTGAGTTCTTGCGCCAGCAGGCGCACCAGCGTGGATTTGCCGGCGCCATTGACGCCGAGCAAGCCGATGCGGTCGCCCGGGCGCAGGACGCAGCGCACGCTTTGCAGGACGGGTTTGTCCGCGTCATAGCCTGCGGCAACGTCGGTGAGCGTCAATAAGGGGTCGGGCGCGGGCGGGGCTTCGCGCAAGGTGAGCCGCACGGGGCGGTCGACACGCGCGCAGGCGATGCGCTCCATGCGTTCCAGCGCCTTGATGCGGCTTTGCGCTTGCCGCGCTTTGGTGGCCTTGGCGCGAAAGCGGCGGATGTAGTCTTGCATGTGGGCGATTTCGCGCTGCTGGCGGTCGAACATGGCTCTTTCGTTGGCCAGACGCGCGGCGCGGGTGCGCTCAAAGTCGCTGTAATTGCCGCTGTACAGACGCAGTTGGCGGTTTTCCATGTGGGCGATGTGGCCGACGGCGGCGTCGAGAAAGGCGCGGTCGTGCGAAATCAGCAGCAGCGTGCCGGAAAAACCGCGCAGCCATTGTTCCAGCCAGAGCACGGCTTCCAAGTCAAGGTGGTTGGTGGGTTCATCGAGCAGCAGCAAGTCGGCGCGGCTCATCAAGGCTTGCGCCAGATTGAGCCGCATCCGCCAGCCGCCAGAAAACGAGGCGACGGGGTTGTGCAGGGTGGCTTGCGCGAAACCCAGACCTTGCAACAGGGCGGCGGCGCGCGCGGGGGCGGCGTAGCCGTCAATCTGCTGCATTTGTTCGTGCAATTCACCAATGCGCACGGCGGCGGCGTGGTCGCCCGCCTCGGCTTGCGCTTCGGCCTGGGCAAGCTGCGCCTGCAAGGTGCGCAAGGGGGCGTCGCCATCGAGCACGTATTCGATGGCGGGTGTGTCCAGCGCGGGGGTTTCCTGCGCCACATGCGCAATGCGCCAGCCCGCAGGGACGGAAACATCGCCGCGCGCCGGGTGCAACAGCCCGCGCAGCAGCGCAAACAGGCTGGATTTGCCGCAGCCGTTGGCGCCCACCAGCCCGACTTTCCAGCCGGGGTGAATTTGCAGGCTGAGCGCGTCAAGCAACGTGCGCGCGCCACGCGCAAGCTGCATGGACTGGAACTGAATCATGAGGCGCGGCCTTTGCGGTGTGCAAACGCGATGAACCGCGCCGCAGCCGTAGCGCAGCCAGTAGGGGCGCAATTCATTGCGCCCGGGGCGGTTATCAATGCACCGGCGTTTGGCACTGGGCGCGGCGAATGCGCCACGGGCATTGACGAAAAAGCCGATAGCGGCGGCGGAAATGACGCGGGCGCGATGAATCGCGCCCCTACGCCTACGGGCGATGACGCAAGCATCGTGCAAAATGAAAATCGGCGGGCGGTGGGGTTTTGGTGCGGTACGGCTTTCGTGCGCACAATGGCGTAGGGGCTTGATTTATCAAGCCCAGAACGGTTGGGGATGCGCCGCAGGGCGGTAACAGGCCGCAATGGTGCGGGAAACATCGCGGGTGCGATGAACCGCGCCGCAGCCGTAGCGCAGCCAGTAGGGGCGCAATTCATTGCGCCCGGGACGGTTGCAAGATGAACCGGCGCACAAAACAGGGCGCGGCAGATGCAGCGCAGGCGCGAAATGGGCGGTAATGACGGCGGATGCGTCGTGGCGCAGGCGGGTTGCGGGGGCGGGCGCATGGTCAATTTTTCAGGAAATAACTCACCGTGCTGACCACGCGCACGTTTTTGATGTAGGGCGTGTTGGCGTCGCGGTCGTCAATGGAAAACTGCCCCTGGCTGGCGGTCTTGATTTTGCCCAGCTCGCTGGACGAATCCTTGGCGAACTTTTGCGCCGCTTCGCGGGCGTTGCGCGTGGCCGCTTCAATCATTTCCGGCTTGATGCTGTTCAACTGCGTGTATTCAAACACGGGACGGGCGCGAAAATCGTCGCCGCTGATGACAATGCCCTTGCGCACCAGCTCGCCTTGCCGACCAATCAGCGCGCGGATGGCGTCGACACGCGGCGAGGTGACAATCAGCACGGCGCTGAGGTTGTAGCGGAATTTCGCGTCGTTCGTGTACCGTTCGGCGGCGTTATCGACCACTTCCGGCGGGTTGATGCTGATTTCGCTGTCTTCGACGCCGTTCGTTTTGAGAAATTCCAGAATGGTTTGCGTGGTGCCGCCCGCGCGTTCATAGAGCGCGCTCAAATCGTCGCCCGCATCCTTGAAAACAATCGGCCAGGTGACTTTGTCTGCCGGTACCTGCATTTCCGCCAGCCCCTTGACCACGACGACCCGTTCCTTGTCGGCAAACACCGACAGCCCTGAGCGCACCAGCAAACCAAGCACAATCAGGCCGATGGCAATCAGCACGGCTTCGATACGGTAGTTTTTCATCGCCTCTCTCCTTTCGCGTTCGCGCCCCGCCGGGCGGGCAAAGGCGGTATTCTACGACCTTTGTCCCCGCCGCCTTCCTCCGTCCATGTCTTGCTTACGCCGTTTGTGTTTTGCCGCCGCCCTGTGTCTCGCCCTGCCCGCCGCCGCGCAAGAAGGGCAAGCAGAACAGGAGGCGCTGCGCGAGGATGCCAGCGCCATCCGCACCGCCGCCGAAAAGCAATGGCGACAGGCGCAGTCGGATTGCTTGCGGCGGTATTTTGTACAGGCTTGTCTGGATGCTGCGCAGGAAGCGCGTTTGGCCGAAATCGAACGCGCCCGCGCGCTGGAACAGCAAGCCACCCGCATGGCGCTTGCCGCCAAACGGCAAGAGGCTGCGGCACGCGATGCGCGCGCGGAAGAGACAGTGCGCGAACGCCAGTCTGCCGCGCCTGTACCGTCTGCCCCGCCGCTGCAAGCGGGCGAAGCGGACGACGAAGCCGCCACGGCGCTGCGCCGCGAACGCGAACGTGAGGCCGCGCGCGCCGAACACTTTGCCGACGAGATGCGCGCGCGCGAAGACGCCGCCCGCGAGATTGAGCGCCGCGCGCGCGACGCCGAGGCGCAAGAGCGCGCCGAACGCGCCCGCCGCGACCGCGAACGCTTTGACGCGCGCCTGCGCGAATACCAACAGGAACACCCCGACCAACCCCCGCCCACGCTTCCGGAATAGACCGCCATGCCCGCCCCTTCCATCGCCCGTTTGAACACGACCGACGCCCGTTTTGACGAAACGCTTGCCGCCTTGCTCGCCTTTGATGCCGAGGCGGACGCCGGCATTCATCAGGCCGTGGGCGAAATTCTCGCCGCCGTGCGCGCGCGGGGCGACGAAGCCGTGCTGGAATACACCCGCCGCTTCGACGCCCTGCCCGCGCCCAGCATGGCGGCGCTGGAAATTTCGCGCAACGAGCTGCAAGCCACCTGCGACGCCCTGCCCGCCGCGCAACGCACCGCCTTGCAAACGGCCATCGCGCGCGTGCGCGCCTATCACGAACGCCAATGTCTGGAATCGTGGTCGTATCTGGATGCCGACGGCACGCGGCTGGGGCAGAAAATCACGCCGCTGGACCGCGTCGGCCTCTACGTACCGGGCGGGCGCGCCTCTTACCCCAGCTCGGTCATCATGAACGCCGTACCGGCGAAAGTCGCCGGAGTGGGCGAACTCATCATGGTCGTGCCGACACCGCGCGGCGAGCGCAACCCGCTGGTGCTGGCCGCCGCGTTGCTGACCGGCGTCGACCGCGTCTGGACGATTGGCGGCGCGCAGGCAGTAGCCGCGCTCGCCTACGGCACCGAGACGATTCCCGCCGTCGACAAAATCACCGGCCCGGGCAACGCTTATGTGGCCGAAGCCAAACGGCGCGTCTTCGGCACCGTGGGCATCGACATGGTCGCCGGCCCTTCGGAAGTGCTCATCCTCAGCGACGGCAGCGGCTCGCCCGACTGGGCAGCGATGGATTTGTTCGCGCAGGCCGAACACGACGAACTGGCGCAATCCATCCTGCTGTCTCCGGACGCCGCCTTTCTGGACGCCGTGCACGCGGCCATCGACCGCCTGCTGCCCACGCAGCCGAGGCGCGAAATCATCGCCGCATCCCTGGCGCGGCGCGCTGATTCAGGTGCGCGACCTGAGTGAAGCCTGCGAAATTGCCAACCGCATCGCCCCCGAACACCTGGAACTGGCGCTGCCGCCAGAGCAAGCACAAACCTGTCTGAACGCCATCCGTCACGCCGGCGCAATTTTCATCGGCCATTACAGCGTGGAAGCGCTGGGCGATTACTGCGCCGGCCCCAATCACGTCCTGCCCACCATGCGCTCGGCGCGTTTTTCCTCGCCGCTGGGCGTCTATGACTTCCAGAAACGCAGCAGCCTGATTGAAATCTCCCCCGCCGCCGCCCGCACGCTCGCGCCGGTTGCCGCAACACTGGCCGAAGGCGAAGGCCTGCACGCCCACGCCCGCTCGGCCACGCTGCGGCTGGAAGGCGAGGCATAAGCCGCCGCGCGCTTCAGGTATCATCGCGCGCCAACCCCCACATTTTCCGGAACCCGACCATGACCCAGCCACACGAAGACGCCTCTGGCAGCACCACGCATTTCGGTTTTGAAACCATCGAACGCGCGCAGAAAAAAGAGCGCGTCGGCGAGGTGTTCACCTCGGTGGCCAGCCGCTATGACTTGATGAACGACGTGCTTTCCTTCGGTCTGCACCGCCTCTGGAAAGCCTTTACCATCAACCGCTCGGGCGTGCGTGCGGGGCAGCGCGTGCTGGACATCGCGGGCGGCACTGCCGACCTTGCCCGCGCCTTCGCCCGCAAGGTGGGCAAGGATGGCGAAGTCTGGCTGACCGACATCAACCACGACATGCTCGCGCGCGGGCGCGACCGGCTGCTGGACGAAGGGCTGGCCTTGCCCGTGGTGCAGTGCGACGCAGAAAAACTGCCCTTTCCGGACAATCATTTCGACTGCGCTTCCGTGGCCTTCGGCCTGCGCAACATGACCGACAAGGCCGCTGCGCTGCGCGAGATGCAGCGCGTGCTGCGCCCCGGCGGGCGGGCGCTGGTGCTGGAGTTTTCCCGCATCTGGGCGCCACTCGCCCCGGCCTATGACCTCTATTCCTTCAAACTGCTGCCCTGGCTGGGCGAAAAAATCGCCCACGATGGCGACAGTTACCGCTATCTGGCCGAATCCATCCGCGTGCATCCGGACCAGGAAACCCTCAAATCCATGATGACCGAAGCGGGCTTTGCGCGCGTCGATTACCACAACATGAGCGCCGGCATCGTCGCGCTGCACATCGGCTTCAAGATTGGTTAAGCGCCGCACGCGCGTGTTTTTCTCTTTCCCGGAATCCTTGCCATGAAAAAAACCTTTCGCTCCTTTCTGCTTGCGCTGTGCGCGCTGTTTTTTGTTTTCGGTGCCCTGACGCCAGAAGACGCCTACGCCCGCCGTTTTGGCGGCGGCGGCAGCTTTGGCATGAAGCGCTCCATCCGTCCGCCCGCCGCAGCACCCAAAGCGCCGCCCAAGGCCGCTCCGGCACCAGGCAATGCGGGCAACCGTTCGTGGCGGGGCCGATTGCGGGCATTGCCGCAGGGCTGGGCTTGGCGGCGTTGATGTCGCATCTGGGCTTGTCGGAAGAGTTCGGCTCGCTGCTCTTGCTCGCGCTGCTGGTGTGGGCGGGCTTTGCCTTGCTGCGGCGTTTTGGCGCACGCACGCCAGCGGGCGCACAACCAGCGTGGGCGGGCGCATCAACGCAATCCGCGCAGCCGCTGGCGTTTGAGGCGCAAACAGCGGGCGCGGCAAACAGCGTGCTGGCGGGTTTTGATGCGGAAGGCTTTGCGCGCAACGCAAAGCTGCAATTCATCCGCTTGCAGGCGGCGCATGACGCAGGCAATCTGGCCGACATTCAGGCGGTGACGACGCCAGAGGTATTCGCGGAAATCAAGATGCAGGTGATGGAACGCGGCAATGCGCCGCAGCAAACCGACGTGGTGGAGCTGCACGCCGAGGTGCAGGACGTGGCCGAAGAAGCCGGGCGCTACATTGTGAGCGTGCGCTTTCACGGCTTGCTGCGCGAAGAGGCCGACGCCGCTCCGGCGCCCTTCAACGAGGCATGGCATCTGGTCAAACCCGTGCAGGGCAACGAGGGGTGGCGAATTGCTGGAATTCAACAGATGGTGTGAGACGCACGCTGTCTGGCAGCAAAACGACACAACAGAAAACCGGGCACCTGCCCGGTTTTTTGCTGGCACCGCCGGTTTGCCGCTACTGGGCAGTTTTCGTCCACCCTTCGCTTTATGCGCCGGAGCGACGGCGCGCCGGGTCCCCGCAGCCGTAAGCCGCGCCCTTCGCCTATAATGCGCGGTTTGTGACCGAATGCTTCCACACATCATGGCCGCCAAGAAAACCAAAGGGCTTGGGCGCGGACTGGATGCCCTGCTGACCCACAACGAAGAAGACGACCGCGCCAGCCTGCACGAGCTGGCCATTGATGCACTTCAGCCCGGCAAATATCAGCCGCGCACGCGCATGGACCCGGGCGCGATTGAAGAGCTGGCCGCTTCCATTGCGGCGCGCGGCATCATGCAGCCCATCGTGGTGCGTCCCGTAGGCGACGGCAGCCGCTATGAAATCATCGCAGGAGAGCGCCGCTGGCGCGCGGCGCGTCAGGCGGGGCTGGCCACCGTGCCGTGTTTGCTGCGCGAAATTCCCGATGATGCCGCGCTGGTCATGTCGCTGATTGAAAACATCCAGCGCGAAGACCTCAACCCGCTGGAAGAAGCCGCCGGCATCGCGCGCCTGATTGAAGAATTTGGCATGACGCACCAGCAGGCGGCGGATGCCGTGGGCTGTTCGCGCTCGGCAGCCAGCAACCTGCTGCGCCTGTTGCAGCTTGCCGAACCTGTGCAGGAATTGCTGCTCGGCGGCGACATCGACATGGGGCACGCACGCGCCTTGCTGCCGCTGGGCAAGGCGCAGCAAATCCAGTTGGCAAACGAGTTTGCCGCCCGGGGTGTATCGGTGCGCGAGGCCGAACGCGCCGTCGCCCGCCTGCTCGCCCCGCCGCCGACGCGCGAAGCGCCCGCGCACGACCGCGACCTGCAACGGCTGGAAGAATCACTTTCCGAACGTTTCGGCGCGCAAGCCCGCATTCGCGCCAACCGCAAAGGCGCAGGCGAACTGCGTTTGTC
>JAFSWK010000067.1 GCA_017444505.1 Rhodocyclaceae bacterium
CCGGGCGGCCAGCAGGATGAAGAGCATCGAAATCAGCATCACGCTGAGCGTTTCCTTGAATTCCAGCACGCTGGTGGTATCGACGCCGTCCATGTTTGCCATCACCAGCCCCATCACGACGACCGTCAGCAGCCCGGAATCGTGGAACCAGTGGTTCGAGGCGGCATACATGACCAGCACCATTGCCAGCACGCTGAAATTGCGCAGGTAATCGGGCAGCCACGTCTTGCGCAGCACCACGCCCATGCCATAGCCGCCCAGAAAGCCCAGCACCAGCCCCATCAACACCGTCTGGCCGAAAACCAGCAGCGTCTGCCACATGCCGCCGCCGGAGAGCGAAGCCAGCACATATTCGTAGACCATCACCGCCAGCAGCGCGCCCACCGGGTCGATGAGGATGCTTTCCCAGCGCAGGATGGCCGCCACCGGGCGGGTGGGGCGCACTGTGCGCAGCATGGGTGCGATGACGGTCGGCCCCGTGACCACGGACACCGCGCCCAGCACTGCCGCGAGGGGACCGCGCAAATCCAGCAGCCAGTAGCCGGCCAGACTCACCACAATCCAGTTAATCAGAATGCCGCTGGAGACCAGCCGACGGATGACCCGCGCGTTGTCGCCCATTTCTTCGCGGCGCAAGGTCAGCGCGCCTTCAAAGAGAATGATGGCCACCGAGAGCGAGACGAAGGGAAACAGCAGTTCGCCCAGCAACGCATCCGGACGCACCCAGTCCAGCACCGGGCCGACCACAATGCCCGCCAGCAAGAGCAGCAAAATGGCCGGCTGCTGCACGCGCCAGGCCAGCCACTGGCAGACCAGCGAAAGTAGCAGAACAGCAGAAAACACCAGAGCAAGATCCATGCGCGGAAGGGTAAATGGTCAAACGATCAAACAAGGGAACGCACTTTATCACGACCCACAAAGCGCCAGCATGGCGCGCTTTTTTATGGGCGCGCGGCTGCGCCGCCCACACGAAAAACCCGATGGCGACGACGGAAACGGCGCGGGCGCGATGAATCGCGCCCTATGCGGTTATATACAGGGATGGGGTATAAAACGGGGCACGATGAATGCGCCGCAACAGGTAGGGGCGAATAATCATTCGCCCGAAACGGTTGCAGGGTGAGGCGGCGCATGGAGTAGGGCGCGGCGGTTGCGGCGGAAATGACGCGGGGCAAAAAAATTTTGCCCCTACAATCCGACGCACGGTACGGCGGCGGCGAAAAAACCGGCGGCACCGCCGGAAATGATGCGGGCGCGTGGGGGCTATTGTTTTTTCCAGCGGCAGCCCATCGCCGTGAGCAGGCCGCGCAGGATGTTGATTTCTTCGCGTTCCAGACGCACGCGACCAAACAGGCGGCGCAGGCGGGCGGGCAGTTGGCGGGGATGCGTGGGGTCGAAAAAGCCGCACTGCGTCATCGCCGCCAGCAGATGCGCGTGCAAGCCTTCCACCTCTTCGGCGGTTGCCCACGGGGAAGCGGGTTCGGGCACGGCTTCGGGTGCGTCTGCGAGTGCTGCCATGCGCATTTCGTAGCAGGCCAGTTGCACGGCGGCGGCCAGGTTCAGCGACGAATATTCCGCACTGGTGGGCACGGTGACAGG
>JAFSWK010000068.1 GCA_017444505.1 Rhodocyclaceae bacterium
CGCAGCAGATAAATATCGTGATTGCCCAGCACGGTGACGGCGGCTTCGCCCAGATTGCGGATAAAGCGCAGCGTGCTGAGCGATTTCGGGCCGCGATTGATTAAATCGCCCACAAACCAGAGCTTGTCCTGCGCGGGGTCGAATTTCAGCTTGTCGAGCAGTGCCAGCAACTCGTCATAACAACCCTGAACGTCACCAATCGCGTACCGTGCCACGCTGCCCCCGTCAGTTGCCGGAAGCCGCGCGCGCCGGGGCGAGCGGTTTGACCAGACTCGGGCGGGGCGGGTTGTACGGCTGATACTCGGCCACCCAGCGGCGCAGGTCGCGGCGCACTTCGTCATCACTGCGCGCCTGCCCGGCTTGCAGCCAGCGGCGCAGCTCTGCGAGGTCAAAATCTTCAGGCAACGAAGTGCGCGCAATGCGCAGTTTTTCGTGATAGGTGGGCAGCGTGGTTTCGGTGTCGGCCAGCACTTCTTCGTAGAGTTTTTCGCCCGGACGCAGACCACTGAAAACAATCGGAATTTCGTCTTCCGTGTGTCCGGAGAGGCGAATCATGTCGCGCGCCAAATCCTGCACACGCACCGGCTCGCCCATATCGAGCACGAAAATCTCGCCGCCTTCGCCCATCGCCGCCGCCTGCATCACCAGTTGCACGGCTTCGTGCGTGACCATGAAAAAGCGCGTGATTTCCGGGTGCGTCACCGTCACCGGCCCGCCGCGTTCAATCTGGCGCAGGAATTTCGGCACTACGCTGCCCGCGCTGCCCAGCACGTTGCCAAAGCGCACCATCTCAAAGCGCGTCTTTTGCTGTTCGCGCCGCGCACCATGCAGGCACTGGCACAGCAACTCGGCCAGCCGCTTGCTCGCGCCCATGACATTGGTCGGGTTGACCGCCTTGTCGGTGGAAACCAGCACGAAGCGATCCACCTCGCAGCGCAGCGCCGCCTCGGCCACCACCAGCGTGCCCAGCACATTGTTGCGCACCGCCTGCCAGGCGTTGCTCTCTTCCATCAGCGGCACATGCTTGTAAGCGGCGGCGTGAAACAGCACCGAGGGCGCGAAACGTTCCAGCACTTCGGCCACGCGCACAGCGTCTTTTACGTCGCCGGCCACGGCGGTCAGATTGGCGGCGGGGAAATGTTCGGCAAACTCTTCGCGCAGCGTATACAGGGCAAACTCGTTCAGCTCAAAGGCGACAATGCGCGCCGGGCCAAAGCGGGCAATCTGGCGGCAAAGTTCCGAGCCAATCGAGCCGCCCGCGCCGGTGACCATCACCACGCGGCCAGAAAGCATCTCGCTGACCTGCGGCGTGTTGATTTCGATGGTGTCGCGCCCGAGCAGGTCTTCCAGTTGCAGACGGCGCAACGAGGCAGCAGAGGCCGCGCGCGTGAGCACTTCGCTCATCGGCGGCGGCGCGAACATCTGAATGTTTGCTTGCAGGCAGAGGTCCGCAATGTGGCGGCGGCCTTGCCCGTTGATGCGCCCGTCGATGATGATGGCGCTGCGCACATTCAGCGCCCGCGCCCAGTGCGCAATTTCATGGCAGGGACCGAGCACGCGCACGCCCATGAGTTCGCGGTTGCGCACCTCGGCACCGGCGGCACTCAGCAGGCCGACAATGCGCCACTCGCGCGAATGGCGCAGTTGCTGAATCAGGTGCGCGGCGTTGCGGTCGGTACCAATGACAAACACCGGCGTGCCCATGCGGGCGACTTCGCCCAGTTCGCGCCGTTCCCGATACAGGCGCAGCGCCAGCCGTCCGCCGCTCATGCCCAGCACCATCAACACCGGGTACATCAGCCAGACCATGCGCGGCAGCGGCGGTTGCGCACCCAGCAGCACAGCGGCCACGGCAATCATCACCGCGCTGATGCCGGCGGCCTGCAAGATGCGCACCAAATCCGGCAGGCTGGCAAAGCGCCACAGGCCGCGATACAGGCCGCAGAAGCGGAACACCAGCAATTCCCCCACCAGCAGCAGCGCGCCGCCCACCATCATCTGCTCAACATAGACCGACGGAATTTCCCCGTTGAAGCGCAGCTCGAAGGCGACAAACCACGCCGCCAGCACCACCAGCAAATCAAAGCAGGTGATGGCAGTTGTTCGCCAGTTGCATGAAAAACCAAATACTTTCATTGCCAATCGTTCGCCCGCAAAGGCGCGCATCCGGGGCATTGCCCGACAGATGGAAAATCTGCCTATTGTACGCCTGCGGCTTTGTTTTCGCGCGCCCTTCTTAGCCGCGCGTGCGGATACAGTCACGCAGCCCTGTCGCCAGTCCGACGCGCGCTTCCCAGCCCAGCTCGGCGCGGATGCGCGCTGCCGAATAGCATTCGACTTCCAGCAGACGATTGACCAGTTCGGTATTGAGCGGCATGGGCTGGCGCAGCAGCCGTTGCAGCCCGTCGCCCCAGCGCCCGGCGCGATGCAGCCAGCGCTCCGACACCCGCCAGCGTGCGGGTTTGCGCCCTAGGGCAGCGCGCACGGCATCAAAAATTTCCGCGCCGGAATGCGAAACGCTGTGCGCGACGATGTAGGTGCAACCGTCGGCGCGGGTGTCGGTGAGCACGGTAAAGACGGCGTCGATGACGTCCGAAACATGCACGATGCTGTGCCGCCCTTTGGTCTCGGGCAACGGCGGCATCCAGCCGGCGCGCACGGCGTTGATCAGCCAGCCAATGTCGCCGCCGCAACCGAGGCCATAGACCGGCGCCAGACGCAGGTTGACTGCCGCCATGCCGGTTTGCCGCGCGGTGGAAAGCAGCATGTGTTCGATGCTCAGCTTGCCTTGGCCGAACAGACTGTCCGGCGCGGCCACCCAGCTTTCATCCACTTCCGACAGGCCGGGACGCCCCACGGCGCGCACGCTGGAAAGATGGATGAAACGCCGAACCCCCGCCGCGACCGCCGCCGCCAGCAGCTTGCGCGTGCCTTCCAGATGTTCGTCCATGCGCCGATGCACGGTGACGCCGTCATCTTCGTCGAAAAACGGCGCAGGCCCGGCGCAGTGGATGATGGCGTCCACGCCCTCGCAGGCGCGCGCCAGCGCGGCCTCATCCAGCAAGTCGGCCACCACGGTCTCGGAAAAGCGCCGCAGCGCCCGCCCGCCGTTGTCTTCCGTATGCAACATGCCACGACACGTCAGCCCCCGGCGCTGGGCGAACACGCGCCACATCCGGCTGCCGATAAAGCCGCCCGCGCCAGTAATCAGCACACGCCCGGGATGGAATTCAAAACCTTTCATAAACACCGCACATCTATGAATCGGCGCATTATCGCACCGGCGCTGCCGCCGGGTGAAGAACCGCGCGCACCGCCTGCACACGGGCGGCCAGCACCACTTCGGCAATCACCTGCGGGCGGTCTTGATACGCCCGCGCCAGCGCCCCGGCATCGACCGCACGCACCGCCGCGAGCACCTGCCGCCAGCGTTCGGCCTGCGTCCATTGTGCATCCTGCGGCACGCCGCCGCGCCCGAGATGGTCGCAGGCGGCAGCCAGCAGCATGGCCTCGAAACGCGCAGGTCGGCGCAGCGCATCACATCGTTGCAACAACTGCACCACGGTGCCCGGGCGCATTTCGTCCAGCCGGTACAAATGCCCGTGCTCGCGGGCAAAGCATCGGGCGAAATCGCGGCAGGCGGTGGGCACGCGCAGCCGCGCGCAGATGGCCTCTGTGTGTTGCGCGCTGCGTTCTTCGTGGCCGTAGTGGTGCGGCAAAATGTCCGCAGGCGTGTCACCCTTGCCG
>JAFSWK010000069.1 GCA_017444505.1 Rhodocyclaceae bacterium
CGATACGCAATTTCTTGCTGGCCGTAGGACAGGCTTCTGTTGCCGAGCGTCATTTCTTCGGTTGTGTAGGTGATGACGAAGCGGTATTTGTGCAGCAAGATATAGAGCGCGACGATGATGAGTACGAATATTTGAATATACAATGGTTTATGGGCTATCACCGAGGCGGCGATGAATTCCATGAGGGAACTCAAGGCAAGCAGGATGGAAAGCAGAATGATTTCTCGCTGGCGGCTTTGGAACACAACAATATGGATCAGGGCAAGCACGATGGAATACAGAATGCTTTTTTGCTGTTTGCTTTGATAGACAAGCAGATGGTTGCGGTTTTCTTTTTCCTGCCAGGGGATGAGCTGGTCTCGCAAAACCGGCTCTTGGCAGTCTTCAAAGAGGGGCAGGCGCGTTGCCTGGGCGAGTTGTTTTTTCAGTTGCACGATTTCATGCAGTTCGATGCCTTTGTAAATCCTGTGAAAAATCAGCGGAATTTCAAAAACCGGCAGGTTTTCTTTGCTCGTATCTTTGTGGATGAGCACAATCTGTGTGGGCATGACACCGTCATACGGTTCGGAAATTTCGTCGGTTTTGTGCTGGATGATGGTGGTGATGCCGAGATAATCGCTTGTATGGAAGGAGTCTTTGTCGCAAGTGATTGTGCCGTCGACATAAAAATTCATTTTGGGTGCGTTTGCGACACGGTACAGATAGGCAGCCAGGCAGAGCAGCAGGGCAAGCACCGGCAGCAGGACAACAACCAGCCACAGTGCGGAAAAAACATCCGAATACGTCAGCAGATGCGAGAACAGGAAGATTGCAAAGCTCGCGCCGAGAGCAATATAGGGAAGGCTGATTTCCTTTGTTTTTATCTGAAAAACAAGTTTTTTATTGTCCATGCTTTTTCTGTGAAGCGGGGCGGCGGGCATTTTGTTCGTGTTTGCCTGAGGTCATCTGCCGTCTGCGGGCGCGGGGGCGAACAGCGTGTGTGCGGGTGCGGGGATGGTTGCACCCGTGTGGCGGGCGCGTTGCAGGACGTGCCAGTAATAGCGGTAGCTGGCGCGGTCGTGCAGTGTGTCGCGGTGGCGGATGGGCGCCCAGTGCGCTTGTTGCGCGGCGAGCAGGATTTCGGCGGCGGTGGCAATTTCGTCCGCTTCGGGGCGGAAGGCGGCGAGGATGGGGCGAATCTGGTCGGGGTGGATGCTCCACATGCGGGTGTAGGCAAATTCGCGCGCGGCGCGGCGCGCGGCGGCCTGTATCGCTGCGGAGTTGCGAAATTCGGTGACGACGCAGTGCGAGGGCGTTTTGCCGTAAGCGTGGCAGGCGGCGGCGAGCGTCAGTTTGGCGCGCACGACCTGCGGATGGCTGAACTGGCCTTCCATCGTCATGGCGCTGGCGTCAATCGCGCCTTGATGCGCGGAAACAAAATCCATCAGCCCGAAACTGATGGATTGCACGCGCGGGTGGGCGGCAAATTGCAGCGCGTGGGCGATGCCCAGCGGCGATTCCAGCAGCACATGCAGCGGTAGCGGACGCTCAGGGCAGGCGGCATCAAGCGCGGCGAGCGTGCGTTCGACTTCTTCCAGCGTCTCGACCTTGGGCAGCATGACGTGGCACAAGGATGCGCCCACGCGCGGGGCGATGGTGGCGATGTCGCTTGCGTGCGCGGGATGGTCGGCGGGGTGGATGCGCACGGCGATGCGCGCGCGGGCATCCGTCTGCAAGGCTTCCTGCGCCAGTTCGACAACCATCGCGGCGTGGGCGGCTTCGGCGCCGGCGGGCGCGCCGTCTTCGCAATCGAGCGTGACGTCAAACAGCGCCTCGCCGTATTCATCCAGCATTTCGCGCTGCAAGGCGAGCGCCTTGCGGATGCGCTTTTCCACGCCGCAATAGTGGTCGCAGACCGGCAGCGAGACGGCGCGGTGGGTTTCGTCGTGCAAAACGTCAGAAGGCAAAAGCAAGGCGGTGTCAGACATGGGCGGACGGGGGCGGGGCGGGAAATGGTAATTATAAAAAGAAAGGCGCATCGCCCGTGCGGGGATGCGCCTTGTGTGGTGCTTGCGGCCAGCGGCGGTTACACGAGGTGTTTGACGCCATCCTGTTCGCTGAGCAGTTCATCGCGGGTTTTGTCGATGCACTGCTGGCTGAATTCGTCGATGGGCAAATCCTTGACGACGGTGTAGCGGCCATTTTCGCAGGTGACGGGGAAGCCGAACATCAGGTCTTGCGGGATGCCGTAATCACCATTGGACGGAATGCCCATGGTCACCCAGCGCCCGTTGGTGCCCAGCACCCAGTCGCGCATGTGGTCGATGGCAGCGTTGGCCGCCGAAGCTGCGGACGACAGACCGCGCGCGTCGATAATCGCCGCGCCGCGCTTGCCGACGGTGGGCAGGAAGGTGTCGCGGTTCCAGACGTCATCGTTAATCATGTCTTTCACCGACTGCCCGCCGATGGTGGCGAAGCGGTAATCGGCATACATGGTGGGCGAATGGTTGCCCCACACGGCCATTTTTTCGATGCTCGCCACGGGCTTGCCGGTTTTTTCGGCCAGTTGCGACAAGGCGCGGTTGTGGTCCAGACGCAGCATGGCGGTGAAGTTTTCGCGCGGCAGGTCGGGGGCGGATTTCATCGCAATCCAGGCGTTCGTATTGGCCGGATTGCCCACGACCAGCACTTTCACGTTGCGCGCGGCCACGGCGTTCAGCGCCTTGCCCTGCGCGGTGAAAATCTGCGCGTTGGCCGCCAGCAGGTCGGCGCGTTCCATGCCCGGGCCGCGCGGACGCGAACCGACCAGCAGCGCGTATTCGACATCCTTGAACGCGGTCATCGGGTCGCTGTGCGCCTGCATGTCCGCCAGCAGCGGGAAGGCGCAATCCTGCAATTCCATCATCACGCCTTTGAGCGCCTTCTGCGCTTTTTCGTCAGGGATTTCCAGCAGTTGCAGGCTGATGGGCTGGTCTTTGCCGAGCATCTCGCCAGAGGCGATGCGAAACAGAATGGCATAACCAATTTGACCGGCAGCGCCGGTGACGGCAACACGAACGGGGGCTTTGCTCATGGGGAGTCTCCTGTGAATTTTATTGCGGGAAAACCGGCAACGCCGGTCAGGTGAGGTCTGGCGCGACGCGAACGCGCGTTCATCCGCGCCGCGTCAAGCCGCACGATGCTAAACAGGCAGCCCGGCGATGTCAAATGCAGGCGGTGCCGGGGCAGGGGAGCTTGGCGCAGTCTGGCGCGCTTGGCAAGGCAGAACGGGTGCAGCCAAGGCATCCGGCGCTTGCCCCCATCCCGCCCGCCTCAACGCGCCCGAAGGCAATTCGCGCAAACCAGCGCAGGCGCGACCAGACAGATGGCCGGACAACCCCGCGTGCGGGCAGTGTTACGGGCAAGTGCGCAGCGTCTTGTTCTGGCAAAGACTTGCACTGCCGCCGCTTTGAAGCGCGTCCGCGCGGGTAGGGTGTGTTTTTTGGGGGATGTGCCCCCTTAACGATTTCCCTTTGCCCGATTGTGCGTCTTGCACAGCATCTGGCAGTTGGCCGCGTCGGTCGCACCGCCCTTGCTCCATGCTGTTACGTGGTCGGCATCCATTTCGGATAGCTTGTAAATTCGTTGCGCGTTGCTTTCATGGCCGAGCGCGCACAGCGGGCAGTTGGACAGGTCTTTTGTTTTCGCCTCTTTCGTTTGCGCATCGTAGACCGCCTTTTTCGTTTTCTCATCGAATACGCGGATATTTAGCAGCGAAGTGTCCTTTTCGCCGCCCAAAATAAATTCAAAGATGCCCTTGCGGTCGCTCACCTGTGTGTCCGCAAGCAATTCATTTACCCGCGCGGCAACAGCATCCTTTGAATAAGCGTTC
>JAFSWK010000070.1 GCA_017444505.1 Rhodocyclaceae bacterium
CATCAGCGCCGTCCAGCCAGATTCGTTGGCAGCATTTACATCTGCGCCTTGCTCAATGAGCAAGCAGACAATGGCTATGTGATCTTTTTCTGCTGCTGCCATAAGCGCTGTTTTTCCGTTTTTGTAGGCGGCATTTACATCTGCACCGTGTTCAATGAGCACGCGGGCTGCGTCGGCATGTCCCCAGTATGCGGCTAACATCAGTACCGTCCAGCCCCGTGTATTGGTGGCATTCACATCCGCGCCGTTTTCGATGAGCAAACGGGCGATGTCGGCGTGGCCTTCCTCCGCAGCCCCCATCAGCGCCGTCCTGCCGCCGAAGAATCCGTCACCGACGGCATTCACATCTGCGCCTTCTTCAATGAGCCGACGGACGGCGGCGAGGTTGCCGTCTACTGCCGCCGTGAACAGCGCATGGTCTTTTTCGGTTCGCTGGCGCATCGTCGTTTCCCTGCCGTTGTCATGCAGCGCGCATTATCGCCCAACACTGCGCCGCTTCGCCCTGTTTGCGTGCGGGGCAGGCGAGGGGATGCTGCGTGGGCGGGGGCGGCGCGGGGCGTTTGCCCCGTGCGGCGCATACGGGGGTATATTGTTGCGGTCTTGATGTTGCCTCGCGTCGACAAGCTGCGGGGCGTAACGCAGAGGAGAGCCATCATGCAGCCTGCCGCCGCCAAACGCATCTATTTTCTGGACAACCTGAAAAGCGCCGTCATCGTGCTGGTGATTTTGCACCATGCGGCCATCGCCTTCATGTCTGTGGCGCTGCCGGGGTGGGGGATTCATGATGTGCGCACCAGCGCGGTGTTCGACTGGCTGGTGGCGTGGGACGATACCTTTATCATGCCGCTGATGTTTTTCGTTTCGGGCTATTTTGCGCTGGGGTCGGCGGTGAAATATTCGGCGGCGCAGTTTCTGAAAGGCAAATGGTTTCGCATCGGCTGGCCGTGGCTGATTGGCATTCTTTTTCTGGCGCCGGTTACCTGGCACGTTTCTCATCACGGTTTTGGCAACTGGGGCGAGTTGTTTGACTGGCGCGCGCGCCTGCAATTCTTTTACCCCGCGCAATACTGGTATTTGAACCTGTTGCTGTGGTTTTATTTGCTGGCGCTGGTTTTGTACAAGCAAATGCCAGAGGTTTTCCGGCGCCGCGCCGCGCCCGTGCTGCCGGAACGCTGGCAGTTGTGGGCGTTTGCCTGCGCGTGTTTTCTTGGCATGGTGGCGCTCAATCTTTTCATGCCGGACGGTCAGTGGAGCATGATGCCGTGGCTTACTTGCCAATGGGTGCGGGTGCCGCTGTATTTCGGCTTTTTCTTGCTGGGCATCTGGGCGTGGCGCAATCACTGGTTTGCGCCGGAGGGCTATTTGCCGGCATGGAAACCGTGGACGCTGGCCGCCGTGGTCTGTTCGCTGGGCTATATCGGTGTGCGTGCGTATTTCCATTTCACCGGCCTTGCGCTGCCCGCGCCGTGGGCGATTCTGGCCGACCAGGGCTTGCGCGTGCTGCTGTGCATGGTCTGCGCCTTTGCCGCCATCGCGCTTTTCCAGCGGTATGCGGACAGCGCCTCTCCGGTGTGGAAACGGCTTTCCGCCAGCGCCTTTGCCGTCTATTGGATTCAACAGCCGGTGGTCAACATCATCGCGCAGCTTGTGCGCGAATGGGAAATGAATTGCGCGCTGAAATTCGCCCTTGTCTCGCTGGCGACGATGGCCGTTTCCTTCTGGCTGGCGGAACGCCTGCTGCTGAAACTGCCCTTTTTTGCGCCGGAGCAAAAGAAAGCGCCGCTCAAACAGGCAGTGCGGATCTGAAAACGTGGATGCCAACCCCGCCCCCTGATGAAAAACGGCGATTGCAATAACGCCGCTGTCCGGACGTTTTGCCTCTGCGCAGTGGGCGCGCTTCAGCGTCTTGGCCGTTGCAGGCGGGAAAGATAGGCGTGGGCGTCGGGGGCGGTGCCGGTGCGTTGGGCGGTGTGCAGCGTTTCGGCAAGGGCTTCGAGGGCGATGTGCAGGGCGTCGTGGCGGTCCATGCGGGCGGCGAGACTGTGCACGGCGGCGCGAATGCCGGGGGGCTGGTCGATGCGGAGTTGTTCTTCAATGGCCAGATGCAGGGAGAGGTGCAAAAACGGGTTCGGCTGGCCGTCTGCGACGGAAAAATCACGTTCCAGCACGCCCGCTTGCGAGAGCGTGGCGTGGTATTCGGGATGCTCGGCAATAATGGCGGCGGCGAGTTGCTCCATGGGCGTCAGCGGCTCGCCGGCGCGCGCTTTTCGCCAGCTTTCCAGAAAAAAATGACGGGCTTGCTCGCGGCTGGGGTCAAACATGGGGGCGGGTTTCCTTTTCGGGCCAGCCGCAGCAGTCGAAGACGACGCAGTCGGCGCATTTCGGGCGGCGGGCGGTGCAGAAATAGCGTCCGTGCAAAATCAGCCAGTGGTGGGCGTGCTGGCGGTACGGTTTGGGTACGCGGCGCATCAGCGCCTGTTCGACGGCGGCAACATCCTTGCCAGGCGCCAGCCCCGTGCGGTTGGCAAGACGGAAGATGTGCGTGTCGACGGCGATGACGGGTTCACCAAACACGGTGTTCAAAATTACGGTGGCTGTCTTGCGCCCCACGCCGGGCAGGGCTTCGAGGGCGGCGCGGTTGTGCGGCACTTCGCCGCCGTGCCGTTCGAGCAACTGGCAGGAGAGTGCGCGCACATGTTTGGCCTTGTTGCGGTAGAGGCCAATGGAGCGGATGCATTCGGCAATTTCGGCTTCCGTGCGCTGCGCCATTTGTGCAGGCGTGGCGGCCAGACGGAACAGGCGGCGGGTGGCGAGGTTGACGCTTTTGTCGGTGGCCTGCGCGGAGAGGACGACGGCGACCAGCAGTTGATACGGCGTGGCAAATTCCAGTTCGGTGGTCGGCTGCGGGTTGAGCGCGGCCAGCCGTGCGAAGAAGGTGTCAATGGCGGCGCGTTTCATGCGCGCGCGGCGGCGGCCTGCGCGTGCTGCCGGACTTCGGCGCGGGCGCGCAGGGCGTTGTAGGCGGCCACGATGAGGCCGAGCAGAATGAATGCGCCGGGCGGCAGCAGGGCGGGCAGAAAGCCGGGGTAGTCGTCGCCAAACAGGGTCAGCCCGCGCAGGCCGGAGGCGACCATTTCAATGCCGGCAAACAGCGTGCCCGCGCCGATGATTTCGCGCAGCCCGCCCAGCAGCGCCAGCACCCACACCAATCCCAGCCCCATGGCGAAGGCGTCCAGCGCGGCATCCAGCGGCGTGTTTTTGGCGGCGAAGGTTTCCACGCGGGCGAGCACGATGCAGTTGGTGGTAATCAGCGGGATGAAAATGCCCAGCACCTGATGCAGTCCGTAAAACCAGGCGTGCAGGATGAGTTCGAGCACCGTCACCAGCCCCGCGATGAGCAAAATGAAGACGGGGATGCGCACCTGCGGCGCAATCCAGCGCCGCACGCTGGCCACAGCCGCGCTGGACAGCACCATGACGAGCATCGTCGCCAGCCCGAGACTGGCGGCGTTGACTACGCTGGTGCTCACCGCAAGGATGGGGCACAGGCCGAGAATTTGCACCAGACCGGGGTTTTGCTGCCAGAGGCCGTTTTTGAGCGTGTCGCGCCAGAGGGGGGAAGACATGATGGGGTTTTCGCGTGTGGGGAGTAGGGTGGGCAACGGGTTGCCCACGCGGGGTTCAGGCGTTTTGGCGGTCCAGATAGCGTTCGGCATCGAGCGCGGCCATGCAGCCGGTGGCCGCCGAGGTGATGGCCTGACGGTAGGTTTGGTCTTGCACGTCACCGGCGGCAAAGACGCCTTCGATGCTGGTGGCCGTGGCGCCGCCCGTGTGATGGCCGGTGCGAATGTAGCCGTTGTCCATTTCCAGTTGCCCCTGGAACAGTTCGGTGTTGGGCTGGTGGCCGATGGCGATGAAAACGCCCGCCACGGTCAGCTCGCGCAGTCCGTCGGTTTTGTGCCGCAGGCGCAGGCCGGTGACGCCGGTTTCGTCGCCGAGCACTTCGTCCAGCGTGCAATCGAGCGCCAGTTCAATGCGCCCGTCCGCGACTTTCTGCATCAGTTTGTCGACCATGATTTTCTCGGCGCGGAACTGGTCGCGGCGGTGAATGAGGGTGACTTTCGCGCAGATGTTCGCCAGATACAGCGCCTCTTCCAGCGCCGTATTGCCGCCGCCGACCACGGCCACTTCCTTGCCGCGATAGAAAAAACCGTCGCAGGTCGCGCAGGCCGAAACGCCCCGCCCCTGAAAGGCGCTCTCTGACGGCAGGCCGAGATACTTGGCGGACGCGCCGGTGGCGATAATCAGCGCATCACAGGTATAGACAGCGCTGTCGCCCGTGAGCCGGAAGGGGCGGGCGGTGAGTTCGGCGGTGTGAATGTGGTCGTAGACCAGTTGCGTGTCGAAACGCTCCGCATGGCGTTGCAGGCGCGCCATCAAATCCGGCCCCTGCACGCCGTCGGCATCGCCCGGCCAGTTGTCGACTTCGGTGGTGGTCATCAACTGCCCGCCCTGCGCCATGCCGGTGACCAGCACCGGCGCAAGATTGGCGCGCGCGGCATAGACGGCGGCAGTGTACCCGGCAGGGCCGGAGCCAAGAATCAGCAAACGGGCGTGTTGGGTGGGCAGGGCAGAAGTCATGGCAGAACGTCCTTGTATAACGTATACGTCAACAGCAAAGCGCGGATTATCGCGTAAATGCGGGCGCGGTGGGTATGGCGTGGATGCGGGCGGGGGCGCGGTCAGTGCGCGGCATCTGCCGTCGCGGGCGTGTGGCGGGGCAGGGTGATGCGGGCAGAGAGGCCGCCTTCGGGGGCGTTGGCGAGCGTGACGGCGCCGTGTTGGGTGGCGAGCAGGTTGCGCGTAATCGCCAGCCCCAGCCCCGTGCCGCCGGTGCTGCGGTTGCGCGAACCTTCCAGACGGTAGAAGGGTTCAAAGACTTTTTCCAGTTGTTCTTCCGGCAGCCCGGGGCCTTCGTCGCGCACTTCGATGGTGACTTGCCGGGCGTCGGCGGCGACGTTCAAATGCACGCGCTGGCCGAACTTGATGCCGTTGGAGACGAGGTTCCACAGCGCGCGGCGCAGCAGGTCGTCGTGACCAAAAATGGTGGCGTGGCTGGGCGCGGGCGGCGGCGTGACCTGCCAGCCCATGTCGGAGGCGTCGTCGCAGAGCACGGCCAGCAGCGCGTCCAGGTCAATCGGGCGGGCGGCGTCGCGGCGGTGGGCGAGGTTCAGGCTGCGGGCGTACATCAGCCCTTCTTCGATGAGCGTCTGCATGTCGGAAAGATCGGTTTGCAGGCGTTCGCGCAATTCGTCGTCGTCAATCAGTTCGGCGCGCAGCCGCATTCGCGTGACCGGCGTTTGCAGGTCGTGCGAGATGGCGCCAAGAATGCGCGTGCGCTCATCCAGATGGGCGCGGATGCGTTCTTGCAAATGCGCAAAGGCGGAGCTGGCTTGACGGACTTCTTTCGGGGCGTGCCGCGAAAGCGGCGGCGGCGGGGCGTGTTCGGGGTCGTCGCCCAGCAGACGGGTGGCGTGGATGAAACGCGCCAGCGGCTGGATGGTCAGGCGCAGCGCCAGCCAGAAGAGCAAGGTCGCCCCCGCCAGCAGTGCGCCCAGCGGCAGCAGCCATTGCGAAAGCGGCGCGGGCGGCGGCGGACGGCGCGTGGGCGAGTACATTTCCAGCGTGATGGGCGAGCCGTCGTGCAGTTCGGTGTACAGAAGATGGCGGGCGTGGCGTTCGTGCAGGACGGTGGCGAGCGGGCGCAGCGGGCGCGCGTGCAGTGCTTCGCGCAGCCGTTCCGTGAGCACCGGCGGCGGTGCAATGCGTGTGTCCGCCTGCGGCGGCAGCGGCGCTTCGCCAAGGCGGATGTGGTAGCGGCGCAGGTGGGTGGCGCGCAGCCATTCGGCGCGGTTGGGCGCGGGCAGGGCGTCGAGGGTTTCCAGCGTGCCGGCGACTTCTTGCACGAGGTTGTCCAGACGGCTGGTCTGGCCGATGCGCTCGCGTTCTACGTCAAACAGCCAGAGGCTGATGCCCAGCACAATCGCCATGCCCGCCAGCCAGATGAGCAGCAGGCGCGCGAACAGGCTTTGCGGCAGCAGACGGGCGAGGTTCATGGCGCAGGCGGCGCGTCGGTTTGCTCGGCGCTGACCTCGACGGTGAGCACGTAACCGGCGCTGCGCACCGTCTTGATGAGCGTCGGCTCACGGGCGTTGTCGCCCAGACGCTGGCGCAGACGGCTGACTTGCAGGTCGATGGAGCGGTCAAACGCATCCGCTTCGCGCCCTTGCGTGAATTCCATCAACTGATCGCGCGAGAGCACTTTTTGCGGATGCGCGAGGAAGACGGTGAGCAG
>JAFSWK010000071.1 GCA_017444505.1 Rhodocyclaceae bacterium
ACTGCGCAGGTTTTCATTATCGCCGCGCAAGCCAAGGATGCACTGAGCATTCCCAGCTCGGCGCTGGGCGCGAAAGATGCCGACGGTCTGTATGAAGTGCGCGTGCTCGCCCGTGGCGCGCATCCTGCCAGCGTGGAAACCCGCAAGGTCGAAATCGGGCTGAACAACCGCGTCGATGCGCAGGTGCTCGGCGGTCTGCAAGAAGGCGACACCGTGCTGCTCAACGCCCCGCGCGCCGATGCCAACGCCGCCCCGCAAGCCCGCCCGCCGCGTATGCGCCTGTAACCCGCCTGCGCCCTGCCCGCCATGAACCCGTCCCTGTCTTCCCCCGCGCCGGATGCCGCCGACACGCCCTTGCTGGCGCTCGCTGGCGTGGGGCGCGATTTTGATTCCGGCGGCCAGCGCGTCGCCATCCTGAAAGACATTCATCTGAAAATTTACGCCGGTGAAATGCTCGCCATCATCGGCCCTTCGGGTTCGGGCAAATCCACGCTGATGAACCTCATTGGCTGTCTGGACCAACCCTCGCACGGCAGCTATCGCGTGCAGGGGCGCGAGACGCGCGAGATGAGCGCGGACGAACTCGCCCGCCTGCGCCGCGAACACTTCGGCTTCGTCTTTCAGCGGTATCAATTGCTCGCCGGACTTTCGGCGCGCGAGAATGTGGAAATTCCCGCCATCTACGCCGGCACGCCCGACCACGTCCGCTTTGATCGCGCCGCGCATCTGCTGCAACGTCTGGGGCTGGGCGAGCGGCTGGAACATTTCCCCTCGCAGCTCTCCGGCGGCCAGCAACAGCGCGTCTCCATCGCCCGCGCGCTGATGAACGGCGGCAGCGTGATTCTGGCCGACGAACCCACCGGCGCGCTCGACAGCCACACCAGCGAAGAAGTGATGCGCATCCTGCAAGAACTCAACGCCGCCGGGCACACCGTCATACTGGTCACGCATGACGCCAAGGTCGCCGCGCACGCGCAGCGCATCGTGGAAATTGCCGATGGCCGCATCACTGCCGACCGTCCCAACGAACACGCCCCCGCCCTGCCCGCCGCCGCGCCGCGCGAAGCAAGCAACACGCCAGACAAACAAGGCAACACCGGCGCGGGGCTGGGCGCGGCCTTCATGCAGTTGCGCGAAGCCGCGCGCATGGCGTTGCACGCGCTGGCCGCGCACCGGATGCGCAGCCTGCTCACCATGCTGGGCATCATCATCGGCATTGTTTCCGTGGTGCTGGTCAACGCGCTGGGCGAAGGTTCCAAGCAAAAAATCCTCGCCAACCTCAGCAGCATGGGCACCAACACCATCAGCATTTTTCCCGGCAAAGGTTTTGGCGACCGCAACAGCAGCGCCATCACCACGCTCAACGTCGGCGACATGCGCGCCATCGCCGCGCAACCCTATGTCGACAGCGTCTCGCCGCAGATTCAGAGCAGCGTCGTGCTGCGCATGGGCAACATGGAGCGCACCGCGCAAATCAGCGGCGTGGGCGAACAATACTTCCGCGTGCAAGGCTACGAGCTGGCCGAAGGCATCAGCTTTGACGCCGAGAGCGTGCGCACGCTGGCGCTCGATGCCGTCATCGACAGCAAAACCCGCGACGCACTGTTTGCCAAACACGAAAACCCGCTGGGCAAAATCATCCTGCTCGGCTCCGTGCCGGCGCGCATCATTGGCGTCACCGCCCCGAAGGAAAGCAGCTTCGGTCCGCCCTCGCAAAACCTCACCATCTGGTTGCCGTACAGCACCGTCATGGGGCGGCTGACCGGCTCGCAAACCCTGCAAAACATCACCGTGCGCATCGCGGACACCGCCGCCCCCGCGCTGGCCGAAGAGCAGATTACCGCCCTGCTCGCCCAGCGCCACGGCACGCAGGATTTTTTCACCTTCAATTCCGTCTCGGTGCGCAACATGGTCGAGCAAACCACGCTGGTGATGCGGCTATTCATCTCGTCGATTGCCATCATCTCGCTGATTGTCGGCGGCATCGGCGTCATGAACATCATGCTCGTTTCCGTCACCGAGCGCACGCCCGAAATCGGCATCCGCATGGCCGTGGGCGCGCGTCAGGCCGACATCATGCAGCAGTTTCTCATTGAAGCCGTGCTCGTCTGTCTGCTCGGCGGGCTGCTCGGCATTGCGCTGGCGCTTTTGCTGGGGCAAGTGATTCAACAGTTCCTCAGCGGCGATTTCCAGATTGTCTTTTCCAGCGCCGCCATCGTGTTGGCGGTCAGTTGTTCCAGCCTGATCGGGCTGGCCTTCGGCTTCTGGCCTGCCCGCAACGCCGCCCGTCTGAACCCCGTGGAAGCTCTCGCCAACCAATAAAACCCGCGCCATGAACGCCCGCCCGCCCGTCGCCGCCCTGCTCGCCCTGCTGCTTTCCGCCTGCGCCCAGCAAGCGGAACTCACCCGCACCGCGCCCGAAACCATCCTGCCCGAAACGCCCACGCACTGGCAACACGCGCCTGAAAGCGTAGCTGCCCATGACGCACTGCCCGAATGGTGGCGGCAATATCAGCACGAAGGCCTGAACCGCACCGTCGACGCCGTCCTGCACGCCAATTCCCGCCTGACCCGTGCAGCCTTGCAAGTGCAAGCCGCCGCGCTGCGCGCCGAAACCGCCCGTGCAGACCTGCTGCCCACCGCCAGCGGCAGCCTCAATGCCCGCACCGAACGCGCTCTGGACAGCAGTGATGCCTCCAGCCAGCGCAGCTACGGCAGCAATCTTGGCATTTCGTGGGAACTCGACCTGTGGGGCAAACTGCGCGCCCAGCGCGACATGGCCGAATGGGAACTGGACGCCAGCCGCGCCGACCACAACGCCGTGTACGCCTCGCTCGCCACGGAAACCATCCGCCAATACTGGCAGCTTGCCGCCCTGAACCAGCGCGTCGCCACGGGCGAGCGCAGCCTGGAATACGCCCGCAACACCGCAGAACTGGCCGAAACACAGCACCGCGCAGGCGCGTTGTCCGGACTGGATTTCGCCCGCGCCCAGCGCAGCGTGCAAACGCAAGAAGCCGCGCTCGTCGCCCTGCGCCAGCAACGCACGGAAGCGCAGCACGCCCTGGCGCAATTGCTCGACCAACCGCCCGGCGCCGATTTAAGCACCTTTGAAAGCGACACCCTGCCCAAAGGTGTGGAAACAAACCTCTCCATCCCCGCCGACCTGCCCGCCGACGTACTCGCCCGCCGTCCCGACCTCACCGCATCCCGTCTGCGCCTGCAAGCGACCCTGCGCAATGTCGACATCGTCCGTCTTTCCTTTTTGCCCGCCATCAACCTCACCGGCGCGCTGGGCACCGGCAGCGCCGCGCTGGCGGAAATCCTTTCCAACCCCGTAGCCGCCCTCGGCCTCGGCCTCAGCCTGCCCTTTCTCAATTTCGGCGAATTGCAGCGCAAACCGGCGATTGCCGAAAACGAATTCCGGCAGGCCGTCACGCAATACCGGCAAGACCTGCTCGGCGCGCTCAGCGAAGTCGAAAACGCCCTCTCCGCGCTCGCCACGCAGCGCGAGGCCATCGCCCGCCAAAGCGAACTGCTACGCCTTGCGCAGCAGATTGAATCGCAAAGCGAAGTGCGCTACCGCGCCGGTGCATCCCGTCTGCAAGACTGGTTAGACGCGCAGGAAAACCGCCGCCAGGCCGAGCTTTCCCTGCTCGACGCCCGCCTCGCCCTGCTGCAACAACAAGCCACGCTCTTCCAGTCCCTCGGCGCCGTCCTCCCCGAACCCGAAACGCCCGCACCGGACGCCGCACACTGACGGCGCGCGTCACACCGCCTTCGCCCCCTGCCCGTTCCACCCTGCCCACGGAAAACGCGGCGGTGATTCGTGGCGGGGGAAACGCTGTGGGCAGCGGGTAGAATTGCGCTCTTCGTTTTCACGCTTTCCCGTCCATGACTTCCCCCGAATTTCCTGTTGCCGTCATCGGTCTTGGTTATGTTGGC